>CANDYN010000027.1 GCA_947424985.1 Rickettsiales bacterium
CATCAAAGTTTTTATCAACAATCTCACAAAGCTTTTGGCTTTTTAAAACACGCCCCTCAAGATTTACGAAATATGAACTTTTTTCAGCAAAAGTCAAGCTCGGTAAGATTATTTTTGAATTTTTAATCTCATCGCTTCCGTGACTTGTAATCGATAAAACTTCACATTCATCAAATCCAGAAACATCAATATCGCAAGTTTCAATTAAAATTAAACAATCAATCTCACCAAGTTTTGCTTTTTCTAAAATTTCTGATGTTCTTTTTCCATGAAAATCAAGTAAAAGCCCGCCAATAGCTGAAATCGCCTTAGGTACAAAACAAAACCCATTCCAATCTTCGCGAACGAAAGCATCGCTTGCAATTTTTAGAACTAAATCATGCACCTTCTGCCCATCGTCACCCGAAATTGCATCCTCACCAATAATTATCATAGGCTTTTTTGCGTTTTGCAATGCCTCAAAAATCTCTCCTTTTTTATCCAAAATATCACTCAAGAACTTTATAGAATTTTTCAAAAATTTCACAGGATAAGTCAAGTTTTTTTCAGAATCTATTGAGAAAATCTTCACTCTACGCTCAAGATTGGCACGCTTAATCCTCGCATTCAAAACTGGAGAATCTTTCTTTAAATTAACCCCAACTAAAACAATTAAATCCGCTTCATCAACGCCAATAATTTTCGAATTAAACAAAAAATTTCCCCTGTTTTCAGTATTCAAATTGACATCACTTTCAAAGCAAGAATAATATTCAGTTTTACAAATATCTGCAAGCTTCTTTGCAAGATAAATTGTTTGTAAATCGGTCATTTTTCCAGTAATTATTCCGACTTTTTTGCTGCTTTTAACCAGATTGCAAGCTTTCGAAATTGCTTCATCAAAATCTGATTTTTCAAGCCCACTCTTACCCAAAACATAAGTCGAATCTATCCTTTGACTATAAAGACCATCAATTGAAAACCTAGCCTTGTCACAAATCCAATCTTCATTTATTTCATCGTTTTGAATTGGTAAAGCACGCAAAACTTTCCCGGATCTTACATCAAACCTAACGCTAGCACCTAGCGAATTTGATACATCAATACTCTGCAATTTTGCAAGTTCCCACTGCCTCGCCGTCCCTTTGTATGGCTTTGCTGTCAACGCACCAACAGGACAAAGGTCAACTAAATTTCCGGAAAGTTCAGACTTAATCGCCCCTTCAAGACTCGTAATTTCCATATCCCCACCGCGACCCACCGCTCCAAGCGCAGTCTCTCCACAAACATCTTCTGAAAACCTGATACAACGCGTACAATGTATACAGCGGTTCATCTTTGTCTTAATTATTGGACCCATGTATTTATCCTCAACAGCCCTTTTACCTTCTTCAAATTCCGTTTTATCTCGCCCATAAACATAAGCCTGATCTTGTAAATCACACTCCCCAGCTTGGTCACAAACCGGACAATCAAGTGGATGATTGATCAACAAAAATTCCATAACTCCATCCCGTGCATTTTTTACCATTTCTGAATTCGTAAAAATCTCCATTCCACTTGAAACAGGCATAGCACATGATGCCGTAGGCTTTGGCGGACCGGGTTTTACCTCAACTAAACACATACGACAATTTCCGGCAATTTTTAATTTTTCATGATAACAAAACCTTGGAATTTGAGATCCCGCATGCTCCTCGCAAGCTTTTAATATAGTAATTCCAGACTTAACTTCGTAATCTTTCCCATCAATTTTTATAGCAACTAAAGTCACAAATAGCAGTTAAATTACCAAATTAAAAACACAAAATAAATAAATGTAAATATTTATTTTAACTTATTTTAAAATTTTTTTTCAAATCTCGAAGAAAATCTGAAAAACTCAAAAAAGCTTGATATTGAATATGACGTAAAATAAAATAAACCAAAATATGAATTAAGAAAAATCCCAAAAATTTTATTAAAAGAGCATCGGCATAAACAAGCTTTTCACACATAATATAGCTGAAAATATAATAAATCATCGCAAAAACAATGGTCTTTACAACAATTTTTCCAATTTCCCTTGATCTTCTGTTTGAAATCATCGCAAAATAGCAAAAATTTACAAATAAAACAACAAGCATTGTGTTTCTTCCTTTGTATAAAATTACATCTAAAATCTCGCCTTTTCCAATAATTCCAGTATGATCTCGAAGTGCAAGATATATAATATGATAAATCGAAATTTGCCCCATTTTTAAATCCGCTTTATATTGATCAATCCTCCTAATTCTCGCTAATTCTTCCGCTGTTTTTGTTTGAATTGCAATATTGTCAATTACATTATTTGACATATTATGAAATATCGAAACATCTTTTTTGGTTTTTTTCTGATAAATCTTGACGCTAAGCGGACTATTGTCATTTAAATTTTTTTGTAAATCAAGTTCAGACAACACAAAAATTCCATCGCACATAGTGTATTTTGTACTGTTTATAGATATTACTCCTTCCTCATAAAGCTTTCCAGTTGAATCAAAAGTACAATTTTTTCCGAAATAAACCCTGTCTTTTTGCTTTAAAATTTCAAAAGCTATTGGATGTAAAACCAAAATTAAAATAAAATAAATAACAATCGAAGAAATTGTGAAAATCTTAAACATATCGCTTGGGCTTTTGCCAATAGAAATAAAAGCGACGTCTTCCGCCGTGTGCTTCATTTTCATTAAAGTAATAATTGTTGAAACCAAAGCAATAAATGCAAAAAGCGAATCAAGATTTGCAATACTTGCTAAAAATGATATAAGAAAACCTCCACGAGTCGTCGTTAAAGAGTCAATTAAGGCAAATAAAAAAATAAAAACAGCTTGCACAATTATCGTATTGATAAAATGTAATTTAAAAATATATTTATTTGATACGCTAAATTTCATATTAATCCCATTTTACAAGCGGCGGCAAAGACATCATCATGGCATCCGAATTTCCACCAGTTCCAAGTCCAAACTTAATCCCACGATCATAAATTAAATTAAACTCAACATATTTCCCCCTCTTTAAAAGCTGAAAATTTCTTTCTTCGTCGCTCCAAATCTTTTTTACTTTGTTATCAACTATAGCTCTGTAAATCTCGCCAAAAGAGTCCCCAATATCAGATATAAAAGCAAACGTCTTCTCAAAATTATCCTCAATCAACAAATAATCAAAAAAAATCCCACCAATTCCACGACTTTCGTTTCTATGTTTTATAAAAAAATATTCATCGCACTCTTTTGAAAATTTTTCGTAAAAATGAACCCCATGTTTATCACAAATTTTCTTTAATTCGTTATGAAAAAAATCCCTCTCGCCTTGATCAAAAAATATCGGATTTAAATCGAGTGCACCGCCAAACCATGCTGCACCGCTTGTACAAATCCCACGAAGATTCATGTGAATTGGGGGAATGTGAGGATTTCTCGGATGCGAAACAAGTGACACCCCACTTGCCCAAAACTCATTGCCAACACCATATCCAGGTAAAGACTTCGCGAGCTCCTTGTTCTCAAATTCACCAAAAACTTCTGAGAAATTAACACCCATTTTTTCAAAAACTCCGCCTTTTAAAAGCCCGATTTCACCTCCACCTCCTCCAAGTCTTTCCCATTTTTTCATTTCAAATCTTCTGTTGTTATAATATTCTTCATAAAAATCTGCATTATCGTCCTCAATTCCTTCAATTATTTTAATAATTGAATATCTCAAATCTGAAAAATATTTAGTCAAAATCGCTTTTTGCGTAACACTAAACATATACGCTATAAAACTCCAAAGCTAATTAAAATATTTCGAACGTCATAAAGCGGTAAACCGACGATTGCTGAATAAGAGCCGTTAATCTTAATAATAAAACTTTCAGCAAATCCATTTATAGTATACCCCCCAGCTTTTCCAATGCCCTCACCACTTTTCACCATATCGTCTATATCCTTTTTGCTTAAATTTTTAAACTTTACTTTTGTACTTGAAGATTTATAACATACCTGTCCAGTTTTTAAATTAATAGCAGCAATCGAAGTCGTAACGTCATGGTTCCGTCCCGAAAGTTTCTCCATGCACATTCTAACGTCATCATCACTCTCAGCCTTGGGTAAAATCAATCTTCCACGCGAACAAACCGTGTCGCAACATAAAATTACTGCATCAAGAATTCCATCCTTTTTAACTTTCTCAATTACAGATTCAAGTTTCATTTTTGCGATTCTCTTTCCATACTCAAGAGGCTTTTCGCCCCTTAAAACCTCTTCATCCACATCCGGAGATAAAATAATTGGAATTAAATCAGGTGCAATTCTTTTGATCATTTGCAATCTATGCGGCGAAGATGAACCCAAAATAAACATATATCAAGCAACTTTTTCAACCCTGACATTTGCAACTTTGTAAATTGAATATTTCCTATCCACAACCCTGTCGTTTGAAAACCTAAATTCCCCGGAAACTCCAACAAAACCTGCATCGTCATGCAAAGCTGAATATGAAAACTCTCCACGTAACATCAAGGTCATAATCACTCCCATTGCATCATATCCAAGCGCTGAAAATTGTGTTGGGTTTGTTTTATATGCTTTCCTATAAAGATCTTTGAATACTGAATATCTTTCGTTGTTTTGCGATACATAATATACTCCGCTATTTAAAACCCCAACATTTACCTCGTCAGAAAGCGAAATTATCATGATATCTTTATCCAAAAGCCCAGTTGTTGACATCTCAGAAAGCAAACTGTCAAGCATATTTCCGCCAGCATCCGTTAAAATTATATCAAGTTTTCGCAGTTGCTTATCTGTATTTTTATTCAAATTCTTATTTTTTTGAATCGCAGACAAACTAATTAAATATGGGTTTCCGTTTTTATCAATATTGTAAGTAATTGCCTTATTTTTATCAATTGTCCCAACTGACGCCGCAATCCTTGCATCAGCTTCACTGTAAAATGCGGAGGACATCAAAGCCATTTTGTTTTTTTTCACATAATCACTAACATACTGATAAACAGCCTGAGATCCTGCATCACTTTTGAGCAGCAAAGCAACGTTCATTCTTCCGTGATCTTTTGCAAATTTTAAAGCCATTTTTAATTTATCAATCGGAGATATACCAAAAATTTCAATATTCCTATACTTTGTAAGATTTTTGTCATTTGAAAATGTTATCATAGGAGCTGAGACTTTGGAAAAACTGTCCATCAAATCCGAAGCCTCTTTTGAAAAAACAGGTCCTAAAACTACATCAACTTCTTCGCTCTTAATTTGAGATACAAGTTCACTAGTAGAAGTTTTATCTGTATCCATCGGAAGCAAAACAATGTCGTCTCCACCCGCATCAAGCATAGCCATTTTTACTCCATCAAATATCGCTCCGCCAATGCCTGAATATTTCCCGCTCAAGGGAACTAAAAGTGCGACTTTTTTCACCCCACTTGATTTTTTTTGTGACTTTGTTTCAAGCATTTTCTGGTAAATTGAATCGATTTCTGCCTGATCGCTACTTGATTTTATGTCATAATTTGCACCAAGATCACGTACCACGTCATCCTTTGTATCCTGACTTCTATATCTCCCAAGCCCATTTGATTTTTTTTGAACTGAAAGCCCGGATTTCGTCGATCCACACGATGAAAGAATTAAAAAAAGTAGTAAAATCAACGATATTTTTTTCATTTTAATCCAAAGTTTAAAAAATAATGAATTAAAAAAAATACTTTGCAAGAAAAAAATTTGACTTTTATTATTAAATCTTTTTTGTTTTGATAAACAATGCGAAAATATGATAAATCCATATAAATTTGACCCAAGTGATCCAAATATTTTCTCAATCGATACCCCGCCGCCAACCGTATCCGGACATCTTCACATGGGACATGTTTTCTCCTATTGCCATGCAGATTTCATCGCAAGATTTCAAAGAATGAACGGGAAAAACGTATTTTACCCAATTGGATTCGACGATAACGGGCTTCCAACTGAAAGACTTGTTGAAAAAATTACCGGTATAAAAGTCGGGTTTAATTTTAACGAAAAATCAAAAGAAATTTTAAAAGAATTAACCGGAAAAAACTACGACGGAGTTTGTTCAAAAATGGATTTTGTTGAAATTTGTAAAGTGGTCGTTAATGACGCGGAAATCGAATTCGAAAAGCTTTTTAAATCGATAAATTTATCGGTCGATTGGGATTATAAATACCAATCAATCTCTGAAAATTCAGCAAAAATAGCCCAAACCGCTTTCGTAAACCTATTTAATAAAGGCTTAATTTATCAAAAAAATGCCCCTGTATATTGGTGTACAGCCGATAAAACCGCAACAGCAAACGCCGAAATTGAAGACAAAGAAATGACTGGACTGCAAATCGAATTTAACTTTCATACTGAAGACAATACCCCCCTTCGCGTGATGACAACCCGCCCCGAAATGCTCCCAGCCTGCGTTGCCTTACTTTTTAATCCGGAAGATGAACGATATAAACATTTATTGTCAACAAATTCCAATGCCGAAATAACTCATGCAATTGTCCCAATTTCAAATCACAAAGTTCCAATTCTCCCCGATCAAGACGTTAAAATCGACAAAGGAACCGGACTTGTGATGTGTTGCACTTATGGCGATTGGCAAGACGTAATTTGGGCAAAAAGACATAATTTGAAGGAAAGAATAATCATATCAGAAGATGGAAAAATTTATTTCGAATCGGAATTTTTGAAGGTTGAAGATGCGAGAAAAAGGATGATTGAGCTGCTGGAAAAAGAAGGGCTTCTTCTGTCCAAAAAAGAAACAATTCGCGAAGTAAAATGCGCCGAACGCTCAGGAAAGCCGCTTGAAATAATCCCAACCAAGCAGTGGTATGTTCGTGTTTTGCCTTTTAAAAACATCCTACTTGAAATGTCAAGACTTGTAAAATTCCGCCCAGAATCAATGCGAATCAAACTTGAAAACTGGATTAATGGATTGTCTCAAGATTGGTGTATTTCACGGAATAGGTTTTTTGGCATTGATATTCCCGTTGATGATCCACACAAAAATCTCGTCCTAGACACCTGGTTCACCTCAGGCTTATCTCCACATCTATCAACAATTTTACACGAAAATCTAACAAACGGCGAAATAGATTTTGCAAAAAATAGCATGACCCCGATGTCCCTCCGCCCTCAGGCGCATGAAATAATTCGAACTTGGACCTTTGTAACCCTCGTTCAAAGCTATTTAAATTTAGCAACTGAAATAACCGATGAAGCAAGTGAAATTGATATTCACTCTTCCGATAACCCGCTTGAATTCAACGAAAAAGATTATATCGTTGTAAAATCCGGCGACAAATTTTTAAAATGCCACCGCCCAAATGAAAGCCACTTGCCTTGGAAAAATGTTATGCTCTCGGGCTGGTGTTTAGCAAGCGATAAAACAAAAATGAGTAAATCAAAGGGAAATATCGTAACACCAACTGGCTTGATAGGCGATTTTGGAGCTGATTCCGTCCGATATTGGGCTGGCTCATCAACGCTTGGAGCCGATACTGCCTATAACGAAGGGCAAATTAAAGTTGGACAAAAACTGGTTACAAAACTGAAAAATGCCTCAAAACTTTGTCTTCAAACAATTGAAAAATCGGACATTTTGTCAAAAACTCATGAAGATATTTTTGTATCTGTTTCAGAAATTAAAAACCCAATCGACAAGGTTATGATTCAAAAAATCACCCAAACTTTTGAAGATTATAAAGGTTTTATGCAAGAATATGAATATTCAAAAGCGCTTGATATAATCGAAAAATTCTTCTGGAATGACTTTTGCGATAATTATTTAGAACTTGTAAAAACTAGATCCTATGGGCTTTTGGCGCAAATTTACGAGGGTATAAATTTATCAGATAACGAAAAAAATATAATATCAGAAGGGCAAAACTCTGCATCTACAACAATGTATATCTGTATTTGCCTTATTCTATCAATGTTTGCTGTATTTTTACCAAATATTTGCGATGAAATTTACAAAGAATCAAAGCTTCGTGAAAAAACCAACAAGGAATCAATTCATGAAATCGGCTTCTTCAGCCTTATCTTGATAAAATCTGAAAAAAATGATATCGATTTTGCAAAATATAACGCAATAATTGAAATATTAAACGCAGCAAGAAAAGCTAAGTCCGAGAGTTCTGTTTCAATTAAAACCAAACTTACAGGACTTGAAATTCCACAAGAAATTGCAAATCTTTTTGGAAAAAATTTACAAGATTTGAGTGAAATAAAAGACCTGCTAAATGCAATTAATTGTGATGAGATAAACACCAATAATGGAACAGAAATTAATGTTTTACTGACCTAATTTCTTTATAGCCTGCTGTTTATATTGCAAGATTTGATCGTAATTTAACGTGAAGATCGGCTTTAAAATACTACTGCTTGCCGCAAAAGACATTTGTAAATTATAAAAATTTTGCATATTTTCCAAGTCTCTCCCCAAAATATTAAAAATTCCCGAACATCTCCCAATTTGCAATGAATTCATATTAAATCCACATGTTCCAGACATGGAAACGCCAACTGTTTTCGCATTTGAAATCGAGGTCAACATATTGCGATTTTCAATAGCAATAACCAAATCAGACTCCTTAAAAAGCAAATTTCCGTTTCTCATCGCATGCTCAATATTCAAATCTTTTATCCGAGCCGTGTCCATTAATTTGTTACTTAGAAATTGTAAACTAAAATCTTTTATTAGTAAATTATATAATTTCCCTGAAAATGAACCCTTAAGTGAATCTTTAATCTCATTAAAAGTAAAACCACTTGCACCAAAAGACCCGGAAATACTGGCAACCCCAGAAATTGGCAAATTCGTCCCTTCCGGTAAAAAGCTTGCAATTGAAATTTTTGGAAATGCAATTCCGAGACTCATGGTTGGCTTTGACACAAGAGATAAGCTCGCATTTAAAGCAATATCATTGCCACGATATTTTATTTTGGCATTGGAAAAAATAACATTTCCATTGTCCATCGACCCAAGTAAAGAAATATTTGAAAAATCCTCTGAAATATCATCAATCTCAAGATTGATAGTGCCGTTAAATCCAACCAAAGAGGGTTGTAAAATTGTTACGTCGTAAGGATTTGCATCTGTGTACAAAATTTCAATTAACTCCTTTGTTTTAAATTTATCAAGATTACCTGAAATATTAAACGTAGATCTTGAGTTCGGTGAAAGATTGATTTTGGCTTCAAAATCACCTTTAATTAAATTTGAATCAAAATCTTTCATCGAAAATTCCCTTTTAGACGCTGATTTTAAAACTCCAATCTCACCTTTTGTTATTTTTAAATCTCCAAGCGATATATTCTCAAGCTTTATTTTTGTAAAATTCTCAAAATCCTTCGAAATCTGATCAACTTTCTGAATATAAATCAAGGCAGTTTGCTGAATTCCTGATTGTCTTGAGACATACTTCGGTATTTCAAAATATTCAATCAACGCATCTTTTTTTAAATAATCAAAAAGATTGATATTTTTAAACGCAACCTCTCTCTTGCAGTCAAAAATACAATTATTTGATAAAATTTTAATATTAAAATCAGTGTTTTGAAAAATATCTTGCGGCAGTTCATGTTTTACTTCCGGTAATTTTACAACAACATCCTTAGCTGCGGTTACGGGTTTATCAAGAGTAACGCTGGCTCCAAGGTGATTTAAGATACTTTGCTTGCTACCTTCTTCCGCTTGTGAAATACTTGGCGCACTACTTCCGACCATAACCATCGCCTTGCCATCATCATCGATTAATTTATTGGGCTCATTCTGTTTTTTAATTTTGTATAAAATCTCAGAAAAATAAATTGAAAAATCGTCTTTTTTTATAATAAAATTACAATCCCCAACAAGGCTATTCGAGTTTTCCAAAGTAAGCTTTTTATCAAATCCAATGCTGGTTAAAAAATCAGAAAAAGCTATATTTGAACTACTAAATGTCAAGTTTTCAAGATTGTTTCCAGTTGTCCAAATCCTTCCGTTTTCGCGATATTTACTGTCAAAATCAAAAGTCTTGTTTTTTGCGTCATATTTCGCATTAATAGCACTTAAAGCTATGTCGTTATATCCAAAACCATTAAGCTTTAAATCAAACCCTGTATTGATTTCCACAATTTTTTCAAACAGACTGTAAATTGATATCGCATTTTCAACCAATACAACATCTTCTTGTTTTCTTGGTACCGTTTTGATTTGCAACTTATCTGCCTGAATTTTAATTATACCATCTTCAAGTTTAACATTGGAATTCACAATTCCGCTGGTTTTACCACTCCAACCATTTTCATTCTTAAGTGAAAAGTTAATACTTCCATCGATTTCATTCGCTGCATTTTTACACTTTTTACTCGTGCAAAAAAAATTTTGAATAAAATATCCGATATCAGCAACGGAGCCATCAATTTGCTCGATTGTTGTTGCAAAAATCTTTTCATGATTAATTTTAGAATCCCCAATTGAAAATTTCAAAACCTGACTAATTGAATCTTTTGTAAAATTAATCCCAAATTTATTTTTATTAACTTCGCCGTCAATTAAATAAGTCGTTATAAAATCATCTTTTATAAAACTAAAATCAAGTCCTTCGCCGTAAAAACCAATATCTGGCAGAGTTTGTGTAATTTCATCCTCACTGATAATTGAATCTGCTTCAATTAATTTTATATCCTCTCCTGAAATTTTTTTGATATTTATTTTACAATTACTCCCATTTATATTAAACTGCCCATGATCCTTCTCCATGTAACCCTTTGCAATTGGAATGATTTCAGAAACTGCCTTGGTTGTAAGCAAATAAACATTGCAATCACTCATTGAAATACTGATATTTCCCGATGAAAAAATCCCGGACCCAATCTTTTTCGCTTTTAAAAATAAATAACTTCCCTCTTCAACTTTTGCAATATAAGAAAAATCCTTAACAACATACTCCATTCGAAGTAAATCCATATATCCATAGCTTGAAATTGAAATCGGCTTTATATTTGAAGATTTTATCATTTTCTCCGGTATACTGCCCATCGGAATAATTCCAATTCCAAGTAAAATCAAACAAATAATTGCAATTATTGATAAAATTTTGATAATCAGTTGCATTTTTTAAGCTTAATTTTCACAAAACCAAACAAAGCGAAAGCAACAAATCCAATTGACACAACCAAACATGCAATATCACTATATTTTACAGCAAAAACTCCAAGACAAACAATTGCAATCATGCAAAATTTATTCTTTAAAATCTTGATATTTTTCAA
>CANDYN010000028.1 GCA_947424985.1 Rickettsiales bacterium
ATTATTTTATCAATATCAGACTTCTTTTTTTCATAATATTCTTTCATTCTTTCTTCCTCTGTTTTTAAAAAATCTTCTGTTTTATTTTTCGTTTCAAGGATTGACTTTTTCGCCTCTTTGTCAACTTTTTTAAGTAAAACTTGATATTCACTAAGCGTTTTATTTGCCTTTTTTAGAGCTATATTAAGCCTTGCACGATCACGACGAACCTCTCTTGCTTTTTTTTTCAAAATTTTTACAATTGGCTTTGACGCTAAATATAAAAATATTACAAGCCCAACAAAGGAAGCAAGATGTGTTAAAAATCCTTCGTTCATAACTAAAAACCGATAGTAAAAAATATATTTAATAAAATTATAGTCAAGTTTTTATTTACAATTATTTTTTGAGTTTTATTATTAATTAAGTTTTGTAAAACAAGTGCAAAAAATTATAACAATATTCGGTGGGAAGTGCGTTTTGGGGAAATATATCGTTTGGAATTTAGCCAAATCAGGGCATTTAATCAATCTAATAAAAAGTGAAAATGAAGAACTTGAATATATGAAAACTTATGGACTAACCGGACAAATTACCATTACAAAGGCCCATGAAAAAGACTATAATGCCCTCACAAAACTTGTAAAAATTTCAGATGTTGTAATAAATTTATCTTGCGATAAACCAAATAAAAACTCAGGAACAAAGCTATTTTTATCAAATATTTTATCGGAGTATTGTTTCAAATTCGGGGATAAAAAATATATTCAAACAATATCAATACAAGACTATGATTACAAAGTAATTGAAGAAACGATATCGCAAAATATAAAGTCAAACGCAAGTATAATTAAAATCGGCGATGTATTTTGCCAAGAAAATGAGATTATTTCATCAATAATTTCGCTGAAAAACGCACCATTAATACCAATTGCACTCTCATCCAAAGCATCAAATATTTTCATAACAGACGCAAAAAACGCCGCAGATGCAATTGAAAATATTATTGATTCCAAATCGTCTGACAATCAAATTTTAACTTTAGTTAATGGAAAAATTTTGAAAATTGAGCTTATTAAAATGATTATCTCGGAACTAAAATCAAACGCAAGATTAATGTTTATTCCGGACTGTATCGCAAAAATCAAGCTCTTTTTCCTAAATTTAATACCCGGAAAAATGTTACTTTCATTTGCAAAATTACTTGAGCCAAATCAAAAAAATGAAAACATAGAAGTTAAATCAGACTTTGAAAATCTTGGTATCAAGCAAAATTCAATCGAGAATATAATCAAAAACTCTTGTGAGTATACCGACTTACAATATCTCAAAAATATACAAAGTTAAGCACTGACAATCACGATCGCAGGCTTGATAACCCTGTCCGCAAGTGCATATCCACCACTTAACACTTGAGTAACAATGCCGGGTTCCGTCCCTTCAATCTTAACCTGAGAAACCGCCTCATGCTCAGATGGATTAAACTTTTCATTTAACGGATTAATTCTTCTGACACCATTTTTTTCTAAAAATTTCATCAAATCTGCAACATTTATATTAATAGCATCGAAAAACATCTTAAAGTGAGAATTTTTTTCAAGCTCCTCAAGTTTTGCGTTTTGATTTGAAAGATGAAAATTATCAATCAAAACCGCAAGATCTTTTATTACGCCTGAAAGTGCGTATTTTACGGCATTTTCCTTATCCGCAAGCAATCTCTTTTTAAAATTTTCCGCTTCTGCAATTGAACGTAAGTGTACATCTTTAAGCTCAACTTTCTCAGCTTCAAGTTTTGCAATTATTTCATTCAAATTTTCTTTATTCTCATTTTTATCTCCATTTAAAACCTCAGATGCTTCTTTTACCGCTTCATCTTTTGAAAATTTTGATGTAAATTTTCCCATATTTTCTTTTTCTGACATATTTTCAAAACAATCTATTATCTATATACAGGGTATTTTTATTATTTCAAGTGGAAAATAAAATATATCCATTGTGCTCACTCAATATTTTCAACTCTTTTTGCATGGTATATCATTTTAATTGCGCACCAAACAATAAACAACATATTGGATATTATAATAATATACGAATATTCTTGAAAGAAATCTTTACCAAGAAATGAAACACCTATTAAGAGATAGCTAAATACCTCCGCAAAATCCCTCCAGAACTGATATCTAAAAGTCTTCATACTGATTTCAAATGAGACGGTTTTTTATCGACAGTAGAGGCATATATTGCGATACAAAGTAATATAATTGAAAAACCGATTGTAAAAACATTCATCCACATAAAATCAACACATGTTGATATAAATTAGACAAAATATTTTAAAAGTCAAGAATATTTGATGGGTGAAAATATCATGGACAGCTACTTTCCATCGAGCAAATCCTTCAAAATTTTATTCACACTAGCAGGGTTTGCACGTCCGCCGCTTTCTTTCATGACTAGCCCAACGAAGAAGCCGAAGAGTTTTTGATTTCCGTTTCTATATGACTCAACTTTTTCGGCATTTTCTGAAAGCAACTTTTTAATTATTTCAATGATTTCATTTGTATTGTCCATTTGCTCCAAACCATGCTCCGATACTATTTCAAGAGGGGGTTTTACGATTCCTTTTTCTAAGTTTTCAAACATAAAATCCATCACGCTTTTTGCTATTTTACCGTTAATTTTTCCGCTTTCAATCAGATCTAAAAGTTCGATTATATGACTTGGTTTTATTGCGGAATCCTCAATTGCAATTTGTGTTTTATTAAGTCTTCCGAGCAACTCAACAATTACAAAAGTATAGACTAATTTAACATCGTGTTTTTTGCAAACTTCATCGAAATAACAACTTAAATCAAGATCGTCAGATATAATTCTCGCTTCTTTTTCAACTACTCCATTTGCAATATATCTTGCAAATTTTTGTTCAGGTAATTCAGGCATATTCTCACGGATTTTTTCGATATACTCTCTGGAAATTTTAAGTAAAGGCAAGTCCGGATCGGGAAAATATTTATATTCCATGGAGTCTTCTTTTTTTCTCATGGTTTTTGTTTCACCGGATTCAGGCGAAAAAAGTCTTGTTTCCTGGTCAACAGTGCCGCCACTTTCAAGGATTTCAAGATGTCTTTTTGCTTCAAATTCAACTGCTACTTGTAAAAACCTGATTGAATTCAGATTTTTAATCTCACAACGGTTTCCGAGCTTTTTTTCGTCTTTTTTTTTAATCGAAACGTTCACGTCAACGCGCATCGACCCTCTATCCATATTAGCTTCAGAAGCAGATACTGCACGTAAAATTGAACGAATTTTTTTAACATATTCTGCGGCCTCAAGTCCAGAGGATAAATCGGGATGAGAAACAATTTCCATAAGCCCCGTCCCTGCTCTATTATAATCAAGATAGGTTTCGCTTGACAGGTCGTGGATTGACTTTCCGGCATCTTGCTCTATGTGGATTCTATCGATCCGTATTGTCTTTTCTTCTCCATTTTCATCCAGAATTTTAATAAATCCGTTTGTAACAATCGGTTTATAAAATTGTGTAATCTGATATCCGGTAGGTAAATCGGGATAGAAATAGTTTTTTCTATCAAACTGAGACACTTCGTTAATTGTCCCGTTAATCCCGATTCCCGCGCGAATTACTGGTGCAATATTTTCCATACTTAGAACCTGCAAACTACCGGGAATTCCAACATCTAGATTTGAGATATTTGTATTTGCATCATCATTCCATGAAGTCTTTGAAGGTGAAAAGAGTTTTCTTTCTGATTGAATTTGTGCATGTATTTCAAGCCCAATGACAACATCATATTCTTGCCCGTTTTTCCCAAAAAGCTTCATAAAAATAATAACTCATAAAACAACTAAAAGATGATTTTATTATATGCAAGTTTTTTAATTCATCACACTTGCGTAGTCCATATCCTCAGATGCTTTAACTTTTTTAGGCTTTTTTTCCTCACGTTGCTTGTTTTTTCTATACTCTTTTCTATCACTTTTTGAATTTAGTGTAATCTCATCAACTTCCATCCAAGTTTTTTGGTATATCGCATCATCGGACTTCGGTTTTTGTGGTTTAAAATGTATTTTTTTCATATAAACTCTATATCCAGCGAAAGGTAGGAGTTTTACACAAACAACAAAAATAATTAAAACTGACAAAAATATTGAAATAAAATTTTTGGCATTACAATATTTACTCTTCATAAAAAAACAAAATCTATACTCAAGATATATCAAACGGAAAATAAAATTCAATCAAAAAAACTTGCTTATAAAAATTATCATATAATATTTAAAGAGGGTTTGAAAAAGTTATGAATTTTGATTTGATCGTAATAGGCTCCGGGCCTGGTGGATACGTCGCTGCAATACGTGGGGCACAGCTTGGATTAAAGGTTGCAATAATTGAAAAAGAAAACTTAGGTGGAATATGTTTAAATTGGGGTTGCATACCGACAAAGGCACTTTTAAAATCGGCCGAGGTTTTTCAAACAGTTAAGAACGCTGCGAAATTCGGTGTAAAAACAAACGAACCAAAGGCTAGTATGGAAGCTATGGTTGCAAGATCTCGCGAGGTTTCAAAAACGCTTTCGGGCGGAATTTCAGGCCTTATGAAAAAAAACAAAATCACGGTTATTAACGGTGAAGCAAAACTCGCATCTAAAGCGGAAATTGAAGTTAAATTACAGGATGGAAAAATTGAGAAATACACGGCAAAATATATAATTTTAGCAACCGGAGCAAGGGCTCGTTCGGCTCCTGAATTTGCAATAGATGGAGACAGAATTTGGGGATATCGCGACGCGATGACGCCAAAGTTTGAACCAAAAAAGCTTGCGGTAATAGGAAGTGGAGCAATTGGATCTGAGTTTGCATATTTTTACAGTACAATTGGGGTTGAAGTTACTTTGCTTGAGGTTATGCCAAACATATTACCAGCTGAGGATATTGAGGTTTCGGAGTTTGTAAAAAAATCCTTTGAAAAACATGGGATGAAAATTCACACTGGAATAAAAATTGAAACAGTAAAGAAGGACAAAAATTCTGTTACGGTAAAATATAAAAGCGGAAGCAATATTTTAGAAGAAAAGTTTGACGCGATAATTTCCGCAGTTGGAGTTGTTCCAAACACGGAATGGCTTGATAAATCAGGAGTTAAACTTGACGAAAAAAAGCTTGTCACGGTGGATAAATATTTACAGACAAATATTGATACGATTTACGCAATTGGCGACATAGTTCAGGGTCCTTGGCTTGCGCACAAGGCTTCGCACGAAGGGGTAATTGCGGCAGAAAAAATCGCGGAAAAACTTGGAAAATTTGACGCGAAAAAGACCCATCCAATTGTGAGAGAAAATATTCCAGGTTGCACCTATTGTCACCCGCAAATTGCATCAATCGGTTTAACCGAAGTTAAGGCTCGTGAAAAATACAAGGCAATAAAGGTTGGGAAATTTCCGCTTATGGCAAATGGAAAATCGGTTGCAATGGGCGATACGGAGGGGTTTATAAAAGTAATTTTCGAGGAAAAAACAGGCGAGATTTTAGGTTGTCACATGGTTGGTCCGGAGGTTACGGAGATGATTCAGGGGATTGCGATTGCAAAGACCGGAGAGCTAACTGAGGAGGATTTAATGCATACTGTTTTTCCGCATCCGACCGTGAGCGAATCAATGCACGAAGCAGTTTTATCCGCGTTTGGAAAGACTTTACATTTTTAATACAAAAAATTTTACTTATTTTTATGCACGAGGTCAATTTCAGGGTATATTACGAAGATACAGACTCTGGAGGCGTGGTTTACCATTCAAATTATTTAAAGTTTACGGAGCGGGCGAGGACGGAGTTAATGCGCTCTATTGGAATTGAACAGAGGGAATTTGCAGAAAAAGCGGGTATTATTTTCATGGTAAGCAAAATGGAAATCAAATTTTCAAAACCTGCAAAGCTTGACGACATATTGACAATTAGAACGAAGGTTATCAAGATTAACAATGTAAGCTTGGATCTCTTTCAAGAGATTATGCTGAGTGAGAATAGTATTTGCGAGATGAGTGTTAAAATTGCATGTATAAAGAACGAAACTAATAAATTTAAGCCAACAAAAATACCTGATTTAATTAAACAAAAACTTGAAAAATATGCCTGATTCATTAGACACAGACTTAATTCCTTATGCTTGCCATATTGACGATTTCACCGTCTTAACGAAAAACGACATGTTGGTTCAAACCGTAACATTCAGCACAAATCTTGACGACCACAATTCTTTTCGTGATTCAATAAGATTATTTATTTTAAATCATTATTCACAGAATATCGCGATTTACTTCCATACAATAAAATTATCCGGAAGCACAAAAGTAAAATCATTTGATTCCCTGCCTCGCTTTGAGCATGTAATAGGGAACAAGATCACAGAGATATCTCAATTTACATCTCTTGTTGAGGTATCATTTAACGTAACATTTGTTACGAGTGTTTTGGACAAAAACAGGTCAGAGCTTATGCTCACTTTTACGCCGCAAGTTTTTTATTCAAGGCACGAAAAGGCAACAAAGCGAGCTGTCAAAAGGCTTGACAAGATCACAAACCGATTGATAGAAGAATTTTCGGATTACGTTCCGACAAAGCTTGGGATAGTTGCAAGGGACGGCGGATATGAGTCACAACACATGAATTTTCTTGGGAAGATTATCAATTTTACGGACTATAAATATGAGCTTCCAATTGGAAGTCTTTGTTATTCAACTTTAAACAGTGAATATAAATTTGGAAAGAATATATATAGAGTAAGAGGCGACGACGGTGATAAGTATATTAAGATTTTCACTTTAAAGGGATATTCAGAAGTTCCCGTTGACGTTGTATATCAAATTGTCGAAAAGGTTCCGAACATAATAATATCTCAGGCAGCGATCCCGATTAACAATAAGCAGCTGATAAAGGAGTATGCACAAATCGCGGAAATATATCGTGCATCAACAGATGAGGAGTTTAAGCATTCATCCGCTCTTGAGTATATGAATAAATTACTTGACTCCAAGGGGCTTGAGGATATTTATGCTAAATCTCAAATAAACGTTACGGTCTTTGCGGAATCAAGTGAGATGGTTTCAAAAAATGCAAGTATTATTGCAGATATTTTTGCCAAAACAGGAATAGTCGCTTTTACGGAAGACGTGCATTTACAAAATGCGACTTTTGGGACTATACCATCGAATTTCCGTTTTTTAGCAAGATTATCGAATGTTCCAATCGGTTTACTTGGTGGATTTGCTTATGCACAGGGGTCAGATGAGATTGAAAATTCGGATTTCATGTGGGACAAGACGCTTTTAACTTTACAAAAGATCAACAAAAAACGATATGAATTAGGATTACACAGGGAACAAAGAAACATTTTCATAACAGGAAAAACAGGTTCAGGAACCGGGGTTTTGACATCTCTTTTGAGCTTAGGCGCGGTAAAGAACGATATCAATACACTATTTATCGATATAGATGGAAGGTTTGACGCGGGGCTTTGGCTTGCCGGTGTTGCGATTTCAAACATCACTTCCGAGAACGTTGAGTCGGAATCTTATATAAAGATCAATCCATTTTCCGGTCTTGGGGCAAAAATGAAAGACGTTGAGTATGTTAAAAACATCATTAAGATGATGGCTGGAAAACGAGCTAAGGAGTTAGAGGGGAAACTTGGGTATATTGTTGATCAGGTAATTGCCACTAACGGCGGGGCTTTTGATTCAGTAATTTCTGAATATAAATTAACTGAAATTTTTCAAGATTGGCTCACGACCGGTAAATATGGAAAAATTTTCAACTACTCTTTAACTGAGGACGCATTTTCAATTGGAAAAAACTTAAAAATTAACATAACAGAATCAGCAACGAACGATCCAAAACTTTTACAGGTAATTAATTTTATTATTTTGTTTAAAATTATTAATTTGTTATTTTCCGGAAAGAAAATGTTAATATCTTTCAACTGTGTCTTTAAATATTTAAAAACTAACTTGGAAGCAAAAATTTTAGAGCAAATTTTTACAAAGGCACGCAACCAAGAAACGATATCTTTTGTGTTTTCAAATCCAACAGATTTAGATTTAATTGAGAATAATCCGGTTGCAAGGGTTATTTTGGCACAATGTGAACAGAAAATATTTTTTTCTCATCCAAAAGATTCAAGCGACGAAAGATTTGCAAAAGTTTTCAATTTAAAGCAAAGTGAGGTTTCCGAGTTAAATGTTTTATACGACAATCACGGGCGAAGTTTCATGACAAAAACACCTTACGACGAGCAATCAATTAGGTTCAATCTTTCAAAGCTTGCCGAAAATCTTTTGATTTTATCGGACGGAGATGGCAAGGCAATGAAATTAATATCACAAATTTCAAAATCAAAAAGCGACAGAAGAGATGTATATAAAGAGCTTTTATCTCAGATTAATGATCCTGGAATAATTAAAACGAACGACGAAATAGAAAGCAAGGAGCTTAGTGAGGATGAGAAAGAGAAAATTGAATAACTAGACTAAAATTCAACAACTCTTGTTGGCGCGTAAAAATAGTTAGCTTCATCATGTCTCTTAATTTTGAGATTTTCCATTACCTTTACAAAATTTGCAAACGATTCCACGGTCGGATTAAATTCCGCATGCTCATCAACGTCCCACATAACATTAATTAAAGGTTCAACTCCTTCGGTATCTATGTCTCTTATTTCGGAAGTCCAATCAACAATTAAGCCGATATGATTAATAATTCTTTTTCTTTGCGATTCGCTCGTAACAGACATTTTCGATGTCCACAGAAGTCTTTCAAATTCTTCATTTGTGATATGCATATACAACAAACAGTTTTGATTAACTTAATACCAGAAAAATAAAAAGCAAGAAAATTTACTTGACTTAAAGATTTGGGAGTATATCTAATATACAGACACTTTAAAATATATGAAAAATTTCTTTATATGGCTTGGAATATTTATAATAGGATATTCGGTATTAGACGGAATATTTACGAACAAAAACCAGCCAAATGAGATACAGATGTCTGAGTTTTTAACTCTTATTGACAGTAAGAAAATCCAAAAAGTTCACATGGCAGAGGACAGAGTTTTAGTTGAGCTAAAGGAGGAAGTTGATCCAAAAAAGGTTAAGACCAAAGCAGACAAAGTTGAGGCTGTAAAGCCGAAAGAGAGTCCAAAGGATGGAAAAATGAAAGCTATGTTTGGAATGCCTGAAAAGCAGGATATGAAGAATATAAGAATAGCTTATATAAGTCCATATTATAGTGCAAAAATAATTGACGAATTAAAGAAAAACAATATTGAATTAACGATTGCAAAGCGTGAGGAATCCGGAATGGGTGGTAGGTTTTTCGGAATTTTAGGGATGTTAATTTCTTGGCTTCCGTTATTTTTCATAATTGCGCTTTGGCTTTCAATGCGTAAGCAAATGGGTGGAGCAACGCCGGACGGAAAAAGTGGAGGTGGAGGCATGATGGGTGGACCATTTGCATTTGGAAAAAGCAAGGCAAAGGCAATTTTACCGAAGGACATTAAGACAAGATTTAAAGACGTAGCGGGGATAGACGAGGCAAAGGCTGACCTTGAGGAGATGGTTACTTTTCTAAAGAATCCGGTAAAATATAACAAGATTGGGGCGAAAATTCCAAAGGGTTGTTTACTTGTTGGGCAGCCCGGAACTGGAAAAACTTTACTTGCAAAGGCTATTGCGGGGGAAGCAGAGGTTCCGTTTTTCTTTATATCGGGATCGGACTTTGTTGAAATGTTCGTTGGGGTTGGAGCAAGTCGCGTTCGTGATCTTTTTGCACAGGCTAAGAAGCAAAATCCATGTATAGTTTTCATAGACGAGATTGATGCGGTTGGGAGGCATCGTGGAATTGGAATGGGCGGTGGAAACGACGAAAGGGAGCAGACGTTAAACCAGATGCTTGTTGAGATGGACGGTTTTGAGGAAAATTCCGGGATAATAATTTTAGCTGCAACGAACAGGCCTGACGTACTCGACCCTGCGCTATTAAGACCCGGGCGTTTTGATAGACAGATTGTGGTTTCTATGCCTGACGTTAGAGGGCGTGAGGAAATTTTAACAGTTCACACGGCAAAAGTCAAATTAGCACCGGATATTAATTTAAAGAACATCGCTCGTGGAACACCGGGGTTTTCAGGCGCGGAGCTTGCAAACGTTGTAAATGAAGCAGCTTTACTTGCGGCATCTCGCGGACAAAGCTTGATCACCAACAAGGATTTCGAGGATGCAAAGGACAAGATCATGATGGGAAGCGAAAGGAAGTCGCTGAAGATGAAGGAAAGTGAGAAGGAATTAACGGCGTATCATGAAGGTGGACATGCGTTAGTTGGTCTTTCAATGCCTGCGTCGGATCCAATTCACAAGGCTACGATAATTCCGCGTGGGCGTTCACTTGGAATGGTAATGCGTTTACCTGAGGACGACAGATTTTCATTGAGTCGTGAGAAGATGTATGCGGATTTAGCAGTTGCAATGGCTGGGCGGGTCGCGGAGGAAATGATTTTCGGGGCGGACAAGGTTACAAGTGGGGCATCTTCTGATATAAGAATGGCAACGAATCTTGCACGGGCAATGGTAACCGAATGGGGATTTAGTGAAAGGATCGGATATATAAATCATGCGGGAGAGTCACGCGACATGTATCTCGGCGGAACAAAATCTCGCTATCACTCTTCTGAGCATACAGCACAAATAATTGACGAGGAAGTTAAGATACTTGTTGATTGGGGGCATGCAAAAGCAAGGGAAATTTTAACCACTAGGCTTGAGGATTTGCATACACTTGCCAAGGCTCTTCTTGAGTACGAAACTTTAACCGGGGAGGAGATTACCAAGTTGTTAAAAGGTGAGACAATACGGGAGAATTTTGAAGAGGCAAATCCGAACACATTTGTTTCGAAGAGAAGCGATGGGTTTAAGGGTTAATATTGTTGCCATCTTTCCAGCTCTCTTGACTTTTAAATATATATTGTTATCATTAATTGACATTTTTTATATATATGAATATGTTTGGATCTATAGTGATAATGCTTGTGCCAATTACAGCTTTAATAATTTCGGTATTTGGCATTTACACCAATATCAAAAACGGTGATTATAAAAAACATTCTCACGCAAAACATGTCTAGATATAATACAAATTTTATAAAATAATAGCAGAACCGAAGCGTAGCTGAGCTCGCTAAACGCAGTTTAGCAAATGGTTGGTGTTTTTGCTTTGACTAT
>CANDYN010000029.1 GCA_947424985.1 Rickettsiales bacterium
AGAAAAAAAGCGTTGGAATCACATCGGGCGCTTCCTCTCCAAATATCTTATTGAATGAAATTGTAGATTATATAAAAACAAAATTTAATGCAGAAATATTGGAACACAAAATTCTAGATGAAACAATAGAATTCCACGTTCCAAAAGATATTAGGTTGAAAATTAGTGATTTGGTTTAAATATGAATTTTTTTAAATTTCTCAAGAAAATAGCAGAGTTTTTTGTTAAAGTAATTGCATTTATTTTCAAATATTTTCTGGTAATATTTATTGTAATAACCATTTTATTTGGATTTTTCATATTCAGGAGTACAAATTTATTTGAAAAATGGATCAATAATCCAAATATTGCTAAATTCCAAAATATAACAATTGATACCTTTGATCATCGCAATGTAAACCCGGAAGAAAGTGCTTGTAATGAAAAAACAAACGAGGAAAATGCCAAGGAAATAAAAAGAATCTCAAAACTATTTATATCTTTTTCAAAAAAAGCACAAAATGGCGGGAATGCATCTTATGAAATCACGGAGCTTTGTGATTTTTGGAAATGTGATACAAGTAAAATCTCTACTATAACGGAATTTTCTGGTATCAATAAAATGTCTCAAGATTTAAATACTTTAGCGTTTTTAATGAAAAAAGAAACCGGAATGCTAAAGAAAAACATACTCAAGCAACATATTCAGATCATCAAAAAAAGCGATGCAGATGGAATATTTTCAATCCAAACCGCTCCATCAAATCTAATCTTAGCATCAAATCTAATATCGGAATTAAACTATGTAAAAACTCTTGAAATCCTCGAAAAGATCGAGAAAACCGAAGGACTTGACGTTAAAATCTTAGAAAAAATTTCTCAAATAAAAAATGAACTTACAATAATAAATCATATCCAATCAGTAACTCTTGATGATAAAATATAACAAATGACAATATTTTCTTACGTATTTTTTGCTTTTTTTGCATTGATTATTGGAAATGCGATGACAACTTTTGTATATCGAATCCCACGAAATATTCCCATGACTGCAGTTAAAAGAAAACCTTCGTGTGGAGGCTGCGACCTGGTTTTAAAAGCAAAAGATTTCCTTCCACTTTATAGATATGTATTTATCAGCAAATTCTGCCAATGTGGAAAATATAAAATCCCAAAAATATATCCAATAATGGAAATTACAATTCTTGTTATTTTATCCATTGTATACTTCTTATACAATGAAAATCAAGACCTGATGTTGAAAAAAATATTAATCTCCGTTGCGGTTTTAATTAATATTTTTATATACTCAGAAACAAAAAAAGCTTACGAAAACTCTCTTTGGATATTGGCTTTTATAGGTACTGTTTACGTTTTATTTTTAAATCAAGATGTCAATTTTACTCAAATTGGAATAAATTTAATATCCGGGCTTGCTTTTTTTAGAATTTTTGATAAAAAAACGGAAAAAATTCCAATACTTGACTCACGCTTTGCTCTAATTTTACTTACAATTTCGGATATTTTTTGCTTTTTTGCAATTTTCCCAATTTTTATCTTGTCATTTATTTTTTTACAAAATAAAACTTATGTAGCAAATATAATTAACGGTATTTGGTTTTTGTTTGTGCATATATTTTTGAGTAAATATGCTTAGTTTTGAGAAAATAATACAAAATTTACAGTCCTTTTGGCAAGAAAAAGGCTGTGCAATTTTACAGCCTTGCGATATCGAGGTTGGAGCGGCAACTCTGAACCATTTTACTTCAATGCGTGTACTTGACTCAAAGCCAATTGCATTCTCTCAAGTGCAATTTTGCCGCCGCCCTGCTGATGCGAGATTTGGTGAAAACTCAAACAGATTATCCGGATATTATCAATTTCAAGTCATAATAAAGCCTTCACCAAAAGATATACAAAAATATTGCCTTGAAAGTCTTGAGCGACTTGGAATTAACAAAAATTTACACGATTTTCGTTTTGTTGAAGATAATTGGAGCAATCCTTCAATCGGTGCTACCGGCGTTGGATATGAAGTTTGGTGCGATAATATGGAAATTATACAATTTACATATATGGAACAAATCGGTGGAATAAAATGTAAATTAAACCCCGTCGAAATAACCTATGGGCTTGAAAGGGTTGCAATGTACGTACAAGGAGTTGACAATATTTTTGATATAAAATATAGTGAAAATGGATTAAAATACAGTGATTTACATAAAAAAGAATATGAATTTGAATATTCCGAGTATTATCAAAATTATCAAGATGATAAAGACGAATTATTTGAGAAATTTGAAAAATATTTAAACAGATCAGAAAGACTATTACAAGACAATATAATAATTCCAGCCTATGAATATGCCCTTAAAGCAAGTCAGACGCTTAATATTTTGGATGCAAGATCTTATATTTCTCAAAATGATAGAGCATCAAGATTGTTGAAAATTAGGGAAAAAATATGTAAAATTTGTAACTCTTGGGTAATAAAATATGACAAATGAAACAATGCAAATGAGCAAGAAAAAACATATCGTAAAAGTAAGATCACATATTGCCGACATACTTTTTGGAGTGCTTGCGCTTGCATTTTTATCCCTTACAATCTATATTAAAAATGGACACTTATCTTTTCACATCAAGCTTATTGACATAGGATATGCAACATCAATAAGTCTTAACACAAATCTGCAGGGCGGAAATTTCGGTTTTATGGTCGGAATTTTATACTTTTTCTCATATATTTATTGCCTTGGGTATAACAAAGAATATCGTAATATTTCAAAAATTCGTTTTAATTTATTGTACTTTTTTTCTGCATTTTTGGCATTTTTAATGTCAATATCGGAAAATTTATTTACAATGTTTGTATTCTATGAAACTCTAACCCTTGCAACCTATCCACTAATCTGCTTTACAAAAAGTAAGCAATCAGTCCTCGCCGCAAAAAAATATTTATTAAATCTAGTCATTCCATCTCTTGTTTTTTTCCTCCCCGCAATAATGTTCATTTATCATAAATGTGGCAATACAAATTTCGTAGAAGGTGGAATATTAAACAACTCAGGCCTTGGAAAATATGAAATACAACTTTTATACTTAGCTATGGTATATGGAATTGCAAAAACTGCAATAATACCTCTCCATAAATGGCTTCCAACTGCAATGATAGCCTCTGCACCTGTTAGTGGTCTTTTGCATGCAGTAGCGGTCGTTAAGAGTGGAATTTTTGCCCTACTTATGGTAACATACTATGTATTTGGTGAAAAACATTTGATATCTTCAATTGAACTATTTTTTGGAATTAATTGGCTTACTTGGATTGGAATTATTGGCGCGCTTTTCTCATCTTTAGTCGCACTTCGAAAATTTGGAATCAAAGAGCGCTTGGCATATTCCACAATATCACATTTATCAATCATGATAATCTTGATTTCACTATTCAACAAAAATATTTTTGACGTAGTAATATATTATGCCTTCGCACATGGAGCAGCAAAAATATTGCTTTTTTATTCAAATGGAATAATTCAAAAACAAACCGGAAAAATAAACATATTAGAAATATCCGGTCTTGGGAAATTTGCACCATTTGGCTTTACAGCTTTTTTTATAGGAATTTTATGTATTTTCGGAATACATGGAAGTGGAATGTATCACGCAAAACACGCGATAGCAAATATTGCTCTTTCAAATAATCTATATATAATATTAGCAACCATATTGTTTGCAAGCGTTTCAAGTATGATTTATCTCGGAAAAATTCCATATTATGGATTCATCAAAGTCGCCAAAGATGAAACACCGATTCATAAAATTGATATTAAAATGAAGATTGCAGTAATATTAATAATAGCCCTAAATATCGCTATGTATATCAAATTTGTCTAAAAAATATGCTTTATATTTTCACACTCTTTAATGAATCTTGGCTTTTATATTCACTTTATAATACGATATTTCTATCAAATGGAGCAGGACTTGGAATTATTGCAACTTTGTTTGCAACGTCTCAAATATCAAAAATTGCTTTTGATATAGCCTTTGGATTTTTTTTGACCTCAGTAAATCGGAAAACAATTTTTTCAATTTCGTGCTTCCTTAAATTTTTTGCCATATTACTCTGGATTATATATCCGTCAAAAACCACATTCTTTATAGGAATGGCCTTAATTGGAATACACATGAGCAGCTTCATGCAGCACTTCGAAGGCTATCTTTTTGATATTAGAAAAGACGGACAAAAATATGAGTCTGTTCTTGGAAAATACTACGCAGTTATGAACGTGAGTATATTTTTCACTTCAAGCTTTTTAACTTATTTTCACGGAATATCAATGCAAAACATACTATATATTCAGCTAGTCTTAGCGTCTTTTGCTGCGATATTTTCAGTATTTCTACCAAATAGTCGGCAAATTGGTCAAGGAAAAATTAAAATTTCAGAAATTATACAGTCAATTTTACATATTCAAAAATCAAGTATTATGTTTATAATTGTTATATCTGAAGCTTTATTTATGAATTTTGCAAACATGATAAGCGTAATCCTTGAAAGTAATGCCGGAGAAAATCGTGCTGCAAAAATACTAATGATTATAGCTATAGTTAAAATTCCACTAAACTATATAAGCGGAAAGATGACCGTAAAACATCCGCTAACTCTAAATCTGACAACTCTTATATTGTCGTTACCACTGTTTCTCTTCTTTGATACCACTGCTATGCTTGCAGTTTTTACATATTTCGTGTTGTATACAGTTGGAATAATTCACCTTTACAACCTGTTTCACTCAAAAATTGCTCAAAGTGAAAGAATGACCATGGCGAGTATAACAACAATAGCCATGTCAATGGTGATAATATTTTTTGACTTTTCAATTGGACTCCTTGGAGTTAAAAATGGAATATGTTTAAATATCTCAACGGCGATTATTTTAATTGCCATTCTAACGGTAATTTTTACCAAAACACAAAGAAAGTTAAATTTAAATGCTTTCGTTGTACGCTAAAATTCCGCCCTCAAGATTGTAAAAAGTAAGCCCATCATCGTTCATTTCTTCAAGTTTCCTGCAAACATCCATGCTTCTTTTTCCAGATCTACAATAAAAAACTAATTTTTTAGTATGTGGCAGAATCGATATTACTTGATCTGCACGAAAATTTGTAGATTGCATCAGACTTGCGTTATCAATATGCCCGGAATCAAACTCATCTTGCTCACGAACATCTACCAGAAAAATCTCGTTTTTCGCAAGGGATTTTAAAGTTTTTGAATCAATTGAGGATATCATAGCATGATAAAAATATATAAATTATAGACGTAATTTTACAAAAGTCAATTCTATTTTAATGCTCTTTCCATTGAATTTTTGTAATATCAACTCCTTCGCAAACCATTTCCCAAAGCGGAGAAAGCTCACGAAGACGCTCAACTGCAGATTTTACAATCGAAATAGTATAATCAATATCGTCTTTTGTCGTAAATCTCCCAATTCCAAATCGAATCGATGAATGTGCAAGCTCATCTGTCAAACCAAGCGCTTTTAAAACATAAGATGGCTCAAGACTTGAAGACGTACACGCGGAACCGGACGAAACTGCAATTCCTTTCAGTGCCATCAAAAGAGATTCCCCTTCAATATATTCAAAGCTTATATTAACATTTCCAAAATATCTCGCATCACGACTTCCATTTAATCTTGTATGTGGAATTTTCAAAAGCTCATCAATCAAAGGTTTTGCAAGTTCACATACGTGCTTTTCGTCTTGCACCATTTCGTTTTTCGCAATTTCAGCAGCCAATCCAAATCCGTAAATCAAAGGTGCAGGCAAAGTTCCACTGCGCAAACCTCTTTCTTGTCCACCCCCATGAATTATTGGACGAATTTTCACCCTAGGTTTCTTTCTTATATAAATCGCCCCAACTCCTTTTGGTCCATAGATTTTATGCGAGGAAATCGACATTAAATCTATATTCATATCGTTTACATCAAGCGGAATCTTTCCAAAAGCCTGTGCCGCATCCGTATGAAAAAAAACACCATTTTCACGACAAACCTTCCCAATTCCTTTTAAATCCTGAATTACACCAATTTCGTTATGAAGAGCCATAACGGAAACCAAAAGCGTATTTTTTTTAATATGTTTTTTTATCTCCTCGGGTGAAATAATTCCATATTCATCGGGTTTTAAAAATGTAATTTCTGCCCCTTTTGATTCTAAATATCTGCAAGATTCAATTAAGCATTTATGTTCAGTTGCAAGAGTTATTATGTGATTTTTTTCCGGTGCATAAAACTCAAAAAGTCCCTTTACTGCCATATTATTTGACTCAGTTGCACCGCTTGTAAAAATTATTTCATCGTGATTTGCGCCAATTAAATCAGCAATTTTCTTTCTTGCATCTTTAATTAAATCTTCCGCACGCCAACCATAAACGTGACTTCTTGAATGTGGATTTCCATATTCATTTTCAAACGCTTTCCACATTTCCTTGAGAACCCTGGGATCTATCGGCGTCGTAGCCTGATAATCCATATATAAAGAATTATGTGTATCAAAATTCATGCCAGCGAAAAACATCATAGTAAAACCTAGTTGCTAAAATTGAGTTGTCAAGCTTTTATTACATAAAACTTAATATTCTTACCCCCTATTTATCTTTTTCTGTAACTGTAAAATCCCATAAAGTAAAGCCTCTGCTGTTGGCGGACAACCCGGAACATAAACATCAACTGGAACTATTCTATCGCAACCTCTTACAACTGAATATGAATAGTGATAATATCCACCACCATTTGCACAAGAACCCATAGATATAACCCATTTTGGCTCAGGCATTTGATCATAAACCTTTCGCAGTGCCGGTGCCATCTTATTTGTCAAGGTTCCGGCAACAATCATAACATCGCTTTGCCTTGGAGATGCGCGAAAAACAACTCCAAATTTATCAAGATCGTAGCGTGAACCGGCGGTTTGCATCATCTCAACTGCACAACAAGCAAGCCCAAAAGTCATAGGCCACATGGAACCCGTTTGTGCCCATTTTACAAGCTTATCAAGATTTGCTAAAACAAATCCTTTTTCATTAACCCCCATCATAGCTGATTGAATAATTTGCTCATTATAATCCGGAATTGAATAGTCCAAATTATCATCTAAATTAAAATTATCTTTCATGTGCTAATCAAATGTTTTTGCTATTTCTTTAAATTGTTCCGATTTTATAAACCCATCAAAGCTTGGATTTTGTTTATCTTTTTCAGAAACAATTGCATTTTTTAAATCAAAACCCCAATCAATATCGTACGACAATGGATTTGCTGAAAATTCTCCAGCTTTATTATAGCCCCCGCTTACCTTATACATAACAATTGAATCATCCAAAAGTGCAGAAAAGCCATGTAAAAAGCCATGCGGAACAAAGAGCATTTTACAGTCATTTGGTGAAAGCTTAATTGAAAATTTTTGTAAAAAAGTCTTGGATTTAGGCCTTATATCTATTACCGTATCCAAAATTTCACCGCTCAAACATCGAACAAGTTTTGACTGCGACGGCTTCATTTGCCCATGCATTCCACGAATAACGCCTCTCTTTGAAAGCGAAATATTATCCTGTAAAAAACTAACGTCAAGTCCGATTTTTTTGAACTCAATATCGCTCCAACCTTCTGTAAAAAAGCCCCTTTCATCGTTAAAATTTGCTGTTTTAATGATGAAAAGTCCATCAAACTCGGTCTCAATTTTTACAAATTTTTCCATATTATTTTAAAATCTCCATCGTAATATTTAAATTCGTGAAAACACAGATCTGACCTGCTATTTCAAGTGATTTTTTTGCAATTTCCTCAGCAGATAACTCCGATTTTGTTTGAAGCAAAGCAAGAGCTGCGGAATATGCGTAATTCCCACCACTTCCAATCGCCAAAACGTCATGTTCAGGCTCAATGACATCCCCAGACCCGGAAACCAAAAACATATGTTCTTTATCAGCTACAATCATCATAGCGTCAAGTTGTCTTAAAATCCTATCACCACGCCAGCCTTTTGCTAAATCAATACATGATTTTATTAATTTTCCATCGTGCTTTTCAAGACTTGTTTCAAGCATTTCGATCAAAGAAAGCCCATCCGTCGCAGACCCCGCAAACCCAGCCAAAACCTTACCTTTTGCCAAAACCCTAAGTTTTTTTGCATTATTTTTCATGACAATAGATTGTCCAAACGTAACCTGGCCGTCCCCCGCGATTGCAACTATTCCGTTTTTTTTTACACAACAAATAGTTGTTGCATGAAATATATTTTTCCCATTATCAGACAAGATTTCGTCAAAATTATAATGTATCAAACAACAAAAAAAATTATATGCAAGAATTTTTTGCTTCCAGAATTAAAAAATCGGTTTTTTAAAAAGTAAATTTATAAAAAATATGCTTGATATCAATTTAGTTAAAGAATATTTAAAAATCTCTGATTCAGACGAGGATTTAGTAATAAATCAAATTAAAGCCGGAGTGGAAATTTTTGCAAAACATTTCGCAAAAAACGAGCTTGAAAAACCAGAAATTTCAGACGATCTAAAAGCTTGCATGTTAGATCACATCGCATTTTTATATGAAAATAGGGGAACGGCAGATTGCGAGATTCCATCACGAATTTTACACGTATATAAAAAATATAAAAATTTTAGAATATAGTTTTTTTAATATTTATGTCAAATTTAACATCACTTTTAAAAACAAAAATTACTATCCAAAGAAAATCAGAATTCCCCGATGGATACGGAGGATTTATCGAAAACTGGGAAGATAAAAAAACTATTTTTGCGCATATAGAATATCAAGGCAGTGTAAAATATACCATCGCACAAAAATTGATAACAGAGCAAAAAATTAAAATAACAACGAGAAGAGCCAATATTGATCAAGCTTTAAATAGAATTAAACTTGATGAAAAAATATTAACAATAGATTTTATAAACTCGTTTTCCAAAGATTTTATCGAAGTTTTATGTAGTATTATTTTATAATTTATGAGTAACTCAATTTTAAACATCCAAAAGGCATTTTTTAAAACCCTTTCAACATCGCAAAACCTAATAGATATAGGAGTTAAAACCTATTCAAGTGTAAATTATTTAGCAAAACTTCCATATATTGCTACAACTTTTGTAAAAATTTCAAACGATAATACAATAATTCAAAAAAACAAATCAGCAATAATTGAAATTTCACTTTTTGACGAAGGTCAAAGTATGATTAAAATTTGCCAGATTTCCGAAATAATATTAAATGCATTGACAATTGAAAATCTACAAAATAACGCAAATGAAGGACAAAAAATTATCGCACTTGAAGAGCAAAATATATCTTTTTTGGGAAATATCGACCCCTGTATGAAAATAATAAAAATTACATATATCGTTGACTTTTGTCAATGATCTTCAGAAATTGCACCTGCAATATAGGTCGACGACAATACAACAAAAATATACGCTTGAAAAACCCCAATTGCACATTCAAAAATTGCGATTAAAACAACAAAGGTCAGAGGAATGATTCCAAAAAATCCCATCATAGCTGCAAAAGATGCGATAACCGCAAGCATAACGTGTCCTGCAATAATATTCGCACTTAAACGCATCCCAAGACTAAATGGACGCGAAAAATACGAACAAAGCTCGATTATAAGCATCAAAGGTCTCATTGCCAAAGGTAGTCCAGATGGAACGAACATACTAAAAAAATGATGTTTATGCAATCTAAACGAAGCAAGCAAGCAAACTATGAAAACAATCATTCCCATTGGAATTGTTACTGAAATATGAGAAGTTGGTGAAAACAAAAACATCCCAAGTAAATTTACAAATCCAATATACAAAACAAAGCTCATAATGAGACACGCAAAAGGCTTTGCATTATCGCTTCCGGTTGCATTTTTTAATATTCCTAATGCGAGGCCGTAAATCGACTCAATCGCAACCTGAACTAATGACGGAGAACTTGATGGTTTTTTTCTTGTTCCAAAAATAACAAAAAGCGATAAAAATAAGGCTGAAGCAAGCATTAAAAGAGATGTGTTGGTAAAACAAAAATCAAACCCAAACAGATAAAAATCAAAATATTTCTTGACTTCAAATTGATGCATTGGATTGAATTCTTCCATTTTGCAAAAAAATTATTTCAAACTTTTTAACATGTCCATCATGCCAGACATTCCACCCATAGATTCCATCATAAGCTTCTTTTTCGCATCTTCCGCATCCTTCATATATTTGTTTATGGCCAATTTCAGCCCATCTTCGATTTTGGTTTTATTATCAGAATTTAGCTCAACTTTAAATATAATCTGTGTTACTTTTACCAAATTCCCAACCAATGTAACAACCGGATTTTCAACTTTAACCTCAATCGATTCCATTTTTTTGTCCATCTCTTTTGCCATGCCCCTTGCCTGATTTAACTGTTTTAATTTGTCCAACATATTTAAAAATTCTTTCCGAATTGATATTAAAAAAAATATTAAAAGTCAAGAGATAAAAATTGATTATTATTTTTTCGAGCGCTATAAATGTTTGATTTGTAACTTTTATGGCAGAGAAAAAGATAAATTTTGAACAGGCATTTAAGAGATTAACCGAAATTTCAAACGAAATGGAAAATGACGAAATAGAGCTTGAAAAGGCCATGAAACTTTATGAAGAAGGTGAAAAACTCAATAAATTTTGCCAAGAATTTATAAATGATTGTAAAATTAAGATTGAAAAGCTAAAAGAAAATCAGTAGATTATGAAAATTTTCCAAATAAATTGGATATCTTTGACTTAAATTTTCCAATCTTTCGTGTTGCATTAATTCTTGTATTGATTTTCTGTAAAATCAACTCCGAATCAATACCCTTCGCAATATCAATCGAAACACTTGATAAAATTCCCATCAAAATTGCTCTTTTTGTATAAAAAGAAAAATCAAGAGAAGAATCAAGTGCCGATTTCATAATAAAATCTGACATTTTGTACATAATTGTTGCACCGAGCTTTGGATTTTTCAACAAAAATTTGGCAATAGCTTGTATAAAAATTTTATTTTCAGCTGTAAATTGATAAAACTCCTGAGATAAAATTGAAATTTTCTCAGTGAAACTTTCAATTCCGTAAATACAGCCAATGTCAAATTCAGAAATCTTTTTATCAAAATAAAATTCAATTAAATCGGAA
>CANDYN010000030.1 GCA_947424985.1 Rickettsiales bacterium
TTTTTGTTTCACTCAACTGCTCATGCAGTTTAACCTTTGTTTCGCTCAACTGTTCATACAGTTTAACCAATTGCGTCGAACGCAAATTATCCATTACTGTATTCAGCTCATCTTCTGAAACATTATCTTTACTCTTATCGAGCGTTACAATTTCCTGAATCACTTTCGTTAATTGTATAAACTCTTGTGTAGCCAGTGCTGTCTCGCTACGTATTTCCCACTGTTCCTCTTTCTCCTTTGAGTTAGATGCTTGATTTCGCCCATTAAACCTTTTTTTTGCAATAGTTTGCATATTGGATCTCGTATCTTCAGATAATATACTTAGCCTTCCAATGATAAATTTCTTATGTTGTGAATCTTAATTTTGCTGTTGCATAAAAACATATAAAAACTAAGTTTATCAAATTAAAGAATTATAGTCAAGTAGGAAAATATCAATTGAATTTTATTTATTGAGTCAGAGATACCAGCTTTTTAAAATCTACTTTTTTACAAAAACTTGCTTATTAACCATAGACGCTGCCTCCGATATTGCGTTTGTTGAAATTGGCGATGTAATATATATTATTATAATCGTTAAAAAAATCTTAAAAAGTGTGCTAATGTCTCCATCTGAGGCAAAAATAATCCCACAGCCAAGCATAATCAGTGGACCGCTGATAAGATCGCAAACGCCACCCACATGCATCATTTTAAATGGATCCTTAAACTTCGCAAAACCAACAATTGATGTTAACATAAAGATAACCCCGAGAGCTACAAACAAACAACCGAGTATATATAAAATATTTTGCATTATCTAAAAAAACTATATTTTCTCAAGCTCAAAAAAAGCATCATCAAGCTGTAAATTTGGAGAAATTGCTGATGAAAAAACTCCCTTGATTAAGCCTTTTTTATTTACATAAAGAGATTTTTTAATATACACATGACTTTTATCACAAAAATTATAAAAATCACTAATACCAAATGGAGATAATACTTTAGATTCAAATATTCCTGATTTTATATCAATAAAATCCCATGTTCCATGCATCATAAAGTGCAGTCTATGTTTAAAATTACCATAATTTTTTATAACAACCCTAACCTCTTTGGTAAAATTAAATGCATCCATTAAAATAACATCCGGACGCTTAAAATATTGTAAACAAGAATCAAATAAAACGTAATCAAATACCTCTCCAGTTGTTAAAATATCGGAAATTTTCTGACTCCCAGATATCGCAACATCATCACCCAATTCATCTGACGCGATACGTAAAATATGTAAATCAATTTTTCGTGATCTTGCAATACTTAAAAGCCCGGGCCTTGGGTTGATTGCCAAAATTCTTAAACCATTATCTCTAACCTCTTGATCAAAATTAAATATTAAATCACTATATACAAAAGCTGACAATTCACTCAATTGCGAAGAAGAATCAAGCACCTTATCTGTTAACTTCTGTATATATGATATCATCGAGCAAGAAAACTTTTTGATATTTTTTCAAGATCCCTTTCGGATGTCTCAACAAACTTTGCGATATCGATAAAATCTTCAAAATTTTGCATATTTTTTACCGCAAAATCATGATCTAGCATAATTTTAGATCCGAATTTCAATAATACTTCAATGGTCTTGCAGATAGTTTTTGTTTTAAATGCTACAGGATTTTTTATTAACTTTGTAAGATTTGAAATTGCCGGTTTTAAGCTGTATACCGATTTTTTCGTAATTTCATACGCATCTTTTAATGAAATTTTTTCTTTCAATTTTACGTCAAGGGCAAGCGAGATTAAATGAGACATCTTCAAAAGCTTTAGCCCGGCTGTATATTCCGCATCGAAACAACAAGATTGTTTAACATCGGAACAACAATCTCCCTTGATTATATCACGAATTCCACTGACTTCTTTTGATATTTTTTCAATATTTTCATCAATTGTTATATCAAAATTTATATGCCTTTGCATGTAAAATATTGCAAAAAATACCGCATCTTGAAGCTTTTTTAGCGCCTTTGCTTGCTGCGAAAACTCAACAATATTATCCTGATCATGAACAATTCTAAATAACTTTGATATTCCAAAGATTTCATTCAAAATATAATAAGCAAAAATTGCCTTTTCATATCCAAGCCCAGACTCTAAAATTCTTTGAATATGAGGTAAACCCATAAAGTTTACAAATTTATTTGAAATTTTTGTTGCAATAATATTGTCCTTTAACGGGTGAGATAAAATACCATCAAGATATTTCCCTGATTGCATTTGGTTTGGAAAATATTCAACCAATGCATTTTTCGTAAAATATTCATCATTTAAAATATTGCTATAGGTTAAAATTTTATTCTTTATGTATAGCTTGACATGACTTATTAAAACACAAATTTGCGTTCTTGATAAATTATGCCCATCCTTAACTCTTTGCTTCAAAACATCATCATCTGGAACAAATTGGAGCTTTCTATCGATAATTTTTTCATCCTCCAAAGCATTTATCAAATTTCTATAAATCTCGAGCTCCATTTTATTTTCAATGCTTTCAATTCCAATTAGCTTCGACTGATAATAATTCTCATGTAAAACAAGCTTTACAACTTCGTCTTTCATTTCTTTAATTAATGCCGATTTTTCATTTTCAGGTATTTTTGCATAATCAAGGGCAATTTTTATATTAACTTCTCGATCAGAACAGGAAACTCCAGCCGAATTATCAATCGAATCCATGTTTATTTTAACACCACTTCTTGAAGCCTGTATTCTACCTCTTTGAGTCACGCCGACGTTCCCACCTTCAGCAAAAACTTTTGCATGAATTTGGTCACCATTTATACGAACATTATCATTAAATTTATCTTGCACGTCTTCGTGTTTTTCGTCGGAATTTTTCATAAAAGTTCCAATTCCCCCATTCCAAATTAAATCAACTTTCGCACAAAGCATAGCATGCATAAGCTCTTCAGGGTTTATTTTTGAAACACTTTTATCAATCCCAAATGCATTTCTAATTTCATCATTTAGCTCAATATCACCGGAAAATCTTTCAAAAATTCCACCGCCCCTACTTATAATAGATTTGTCGTAATCACTCCATTTTAACTGAGGATTATCAAATAATCGCTGTCTTTCTTTTGCATTTTGTTCAATATTCGGATTTGGATCTATAAATATATGCTGATGATTAAATGCCCCAACCAGCTTTAATTTTTTAAATAAAAGCATTCCATTTCCAAACACATCACCTGACATATCTCCAATTCCAATCGCAGTTATTTCATCTTTTTCAGGATTAATTCCAAGCTCAAAAAATGAATTTTTAACACATTCGTAAACACCACGCGAAGTTATTCCTAAATCTTTGTGCGAATAACCGTTGCTTCCACCCGATGCAAACGCATCTTTTAACCAAAAATTATGCTCTATTGAAAGCTCATTTGCAATATCTGAAAATGATGCAGTTCCCTTATCCGCTGCTGCAACTATATATTTATCAAATTCATCGTACTTTATAACATTTTTTGGTTCAATTTTCACTCCATCGATTTCGTTATCAGTTAACATTAAAAGTCCCGATACAAACTTAGCATAGCAGCTTTTAATGAAAGCAATATTTTCATCTTTATCGACTTTTTTTTCTTTTATAAAAATACAAGCTTTCGCACCGGACGGCGTTATTATTACGTTTTTTAGCGTCTGAGCCTTAACTAATCCCAAATTTTCCGTTCTATAATCTTTTCTATCAGAAAGTCTGAATCCACCTCTTGCTATCGGTCCATTTCGTAAATGTGCACCTTCAAATTCATCGTTATATATAAATATCTCTGCAAATGGAATAGGCTTTGGCATGTCCTTAATTCCTTGTGACTTAATTTTAAATGAAACATAATCAACACCGTCTTGGTAAAAATTCGTTCTCACCATTGCATCTAAAATTTGTACAAAAGTTTCAAAAATAGCCCTGTTCTGCTCCTTTTTTTTTGCAATTTCAGAAAGTATCTCAAGTCCTTTCTTAAAGTTATCACTATATGTTTTTGGGTTAAATTTTTCATCAAAAGTTTTGGTAAAAAGCTTTATGAATTCTGAATTACTTTTTATAACGGTTGTAATATCCGTTGTAAAATCATATCTAATTTGTTTATAATAAGCCGAAACGGCATCTATTAAATTGTCGTTATTTGCTTTAAACTCACTGAGTTTTATGTATTTTGACATATTGTATTAAAAAAAATATCGCGACTGACTATAAAGTGATAAATTTTTTTTGCAAGATAATTTTTCGATAAAAAAAATAAATAAAAATATATTGACTTTTATTTATCTGCGTGTTAATCATCGAAATAAATTGAAATTTAGTATGAAATTCGCAATAGTATCCACATGTGGAAAACAATATCGTTTTGAAGAAAATTGCACTGTCGTATTAGATAGATTGAACGCAAACGTTGGAGATAAAATTACCTTCAAAGATAAAGATGTCTTGCTTGTTGGATCTGAAACTGAAATAAAGGAATCTTTGAGCGCTTTGGTTGAAATTGAAATTTTGGAGCATTTTAGAGGAGAAAAAATGAAAATTTTCAAAAAAAGAAGAAGAAAGCACTATGATAAATGTACCGGGTTTAGACATGATCATACAAAAATCCTAGTCAAAAAAATCTCTGCATAAAAAAAATCTCTTGCTTTTTTAATCGAAGGTAGCTATATAGATATTGTAAAAATATATTTATATGGCAATCAATTTTGATAAATATACAAATTCTGCAAAAGAAATAATTAATGACGCTATAAAAATTGCAACTTCAATGCAACACACTTCAACCAATCCCGAGCATATACTTGAGGCGATGATCACAAGTAAAGATTCAATCATTCCCTCTTTAATTGCCTCTGCAAATTCAAGCGTTTCAATAATTCGTGAAAAGTTACAGGAAATTTTCTCAAACAATCCAACCCTTCAAAGTGGCGGACAAACCCCATATTTATCAAGAGAATCCGTTATTTGCCTTACAGAGGCTGAAAAGATAGCAAAAACTGAAAAGGACGAATTTATAACACAAGAGCGAATTTTACAAGGAATATTGGCGAGTAAAAATTTAAAAATTTCCGAGAGCTTGGTTGCCGCAGGGCTCCGCGAAAATCAGTTAAAGTTAGCAATAGATGCCATAAGACTTGGACGAGGAGCAAATTCTGAAGATGCTGAAAATGCATATAATGCACTCAAAAAATATACAAAAAACCTAACTGAGCTTGCAAAAATGGGGAAAATTGACCCTGTAATTGGACGAGACGAAGAAATACGCCGCACAATGCAGGTTTTACTCAGAAGAAGCAAAAATAATCCACTTTTAATCGGAGAGCCGGGGGTTGGTAAAACTGCAATTGTCGAAGGCTTGGCGATGAGGATTTATCAAGGAGATGTTCCTGATAATTTAAGTGGAAAGACGGTTCTGGAGCTGGATATGGGATTGGTAGTAGCTGGAGCAAAATATCGTGGAGAATTCGAAGAGCGTTTCAAGGCAATAATTAATGAAGTAGAAAAAAGCGATGGAGAGATCATCCTCTTTATCGACGAGATGCATATTTTAATGGGAGCTGGAGCAAGCGGAGGAGCTATGGACGCATCAAATTTGCTAAAACCGGCGCTGGCTCGAGGACTTATACACTGTATAGGCGCAACAACATTGTCTGAATACAAAAAACATATCGAAAAAGACGCGGCTTTTGCAAGAAGACTTCAGACTGTTTTCGTTGCTCAGCCTAGCGTTGAAGATACCATAACAATTCTACGCGGAATTAAAGAAAAATACGAAGCCCACCATGGAGTTCGAATTTCAGATGGAGCAATTTTATCCGCTGCAATTATGTCCGATAAATATATTTCTGATAGGTTCTTGCCGGACAAAGCCATTGATTTAATCGACGAAGCAGCCTCAAGACTTAAGATGGAAATCAACAGTACGCCGGAAGTGATTGACAATTTAAAACGAAAAATTTTGCATTTACAAATTGAAATTGAATCACTAAAAAAAGAAACTGACGACGGCTCAATAAAGCGTCTTGGGATTGCAAAAAATGAACTTGCAGGAAAACAGAGTGAAATAAACGAGATAACTCAAAAATGGGAAGACGAGAAAAAACGAGTAAATCTTTCCAAAAGCCTTAAAAAGCATCTTGAAGATGCAAAATTTGAACTTTCGCAATGTCAAAAAAGTGGAAATTTAGCAAGAGCCGGGGAAATTACCTATTCTTTAATTCCAAACTTACAAAAACAAATTGAAGATCTTGACGCCCAAAACGAGGGACTTTCTTTAATTCGTGAGACCATAACAAGCAATGAAATTGCAAGCGTTGTATCAAAAATGACCGGAATTCCAGTTGAAAAAATGATATCATCAGAACGAGAAAAGATCTTAAATATTGCAAAACACCTGATGGAAAAAGTTATAGGACAAGACCATGTAATCGAAGCAGTTTCAAATGCAATAAAACGCTCAAGATCAGGACTTTCACAAGATAATCGTCCAATTGGATCTTTCTTGTTTTTGGGCCCAACCGGAGTTGGAAAAACTGAATTAACTAAGGCTGTTGCAGGATTTTTATTTGATGATGAAAAAGCGATGCTGCGGCTTGATATGTCAGAATATATGGAAAAACACTCAGTTTCACGGCTAATTGGTGCACCTCCAGGATACGTTGGATATGACGAAGGTGGAGTTTTAACTGAAAGTATAAGACGAAGACCTTATCAAGTTATTTTATTTGACGAAGTTGAAAAGGCGCATCCTGATGTTTTCAATATTTTACTTCAATTGCTTGACGATGGACGTTTAACCGATTCCCAAGGAAAAACCGTTAATTTTACAAATACAATTGTAATTTTAACATCAAACTTGGGTTCAAAATATATCAATAGCGATATGGATTTTGAAAAATCAAAAGGACATATCATGACAGAGGTTATGACTTTTTTCCGGCCGGAGTTTATCAATAGACTTGACGAGGTTTTAATTTTCAATCGATTAAAACGAGAAAATATTGGAAAAATAGCAAATTTACAGCTTGAAAAACTAAAGAGTACCCTTAAAAAACAGGATATTAATATTTCAATTTCCCAAAAAGCTATTGATTTACTTGCAAATCTAGGCTATGACGAAGTTTTCGGTGCAAGACCATTAAAAAGGGTGATACAAACTAATGTCTATAACAAACTATCCGATATGATCCTACTTGGAACGATAAAAGCCGGTGATAATATCGGAATTGGCATTAAAGACGATGAGATTATTATTGGGAAAATAAAGGAGAAGAGTGAATAGCTGAACAATGTAATATATTTCTATTGCGTATTAAAAACATACATACTATGTTAATAGCGTAGTTTTTAATTAAAGGGATGCAAAAAAAGAATCAGAAAAACAAACCTCATTTCTCACTAAAAAGTTTAGCATTATACAGTCAATATCTTTACTATAATAAGCTCTCACCAAAAAGTTTAGAATTATATAATAAATATCTTTACTTTAATCAGAACAATGCAGGATGGGCCATTAGAGATATCCTTCAAAGTGATGACATTAAAAAGCATCCAGAATTGATACCAGAACTGATTATGGAGGCTGTTAAAGACAAAAATGGATTGTCTATTAAATATATTTTGGAAAGTGATTATATTAAGAAGAAGCATCCGGAATTTATAACAAAGGAGCTGTTTACAGAAGCTGTCAGAACCAATGGAGCAAATATTAAATATATTTTGGAAAGTGATTATATTAAGAAGCATCCAGAGTTTATAACAAAGGAGCTGTTTATGGCAGCTGTTAATAGCAATGGATATGCCATTAAATATATTTTTGAATATCGTCCGGATCTTATAACACCAGAAATGTTTATGGCAGCTGTTAATAGCAATGGACATGCTATCGAATGTATTTTGGAAAGTGATTATATTAAGAAGCATCCAGAGTTTATAACAAAGGAGCTGTTTATGACAACTGTCAGGACTAATGGAGAAACTATTAGACATATTTTGAAAAGTACATATATTCAATCACTTTCAAATGATGAGATACAAAAATTATGCACAGCAGCCGTGATACAAAATAAACGAGCTATTAGACATATCCCAGACAAACTTATACCAGTGGTATCAACAACATCATTTCTTCATAATAAAATAATATTCACAAATGATATTACCAACAAAATACCTACAGATAATGCTAAAGAAATGCTTGCATATGATGTTAAACAAATGATAGGTAAATATATCAATGTCAGAAAAGCAAATCCAGAATTAAAGCCAAGGGTAGTATTTGACATAATGCAAGATGGACTGATGGATAACAACATTGTTAAGACCATCAAGGCTTTGAATGATCTAGGTATAAAGCCTGAAAAGATTTATAACGTTTTCGAGGATCTGTATCTTTCTTCAATGCCAAAAGAGAGACCAAAAAAACAATTACCATATCAACAACCAAAATCTATAGTTTCTGTATTAGAAAACAGTCCCAAACAATCTATGATTGATGATAGCAATAATACAATACTATCATACAAAGAACAACAGTCTTCTCAGCAAGAAAAGATATATAATCAATATGGCAATAAGAAACCACATAGCAAGAAGCCAATATTCTCGTCGTCAGGAAACTTTCAGAAGAAGATTGGGCAAAGCGGCAATAAGGATGTCGGACTTAGAAAGTAGTAAGTTATCGAACCGCCTCAACAAACTCAGCGAGCCACTTATCCGGGTCTGGACCTGTTCTTTCGATTATCTTATCCAAAACCCTAACGGTATCGGCGCGGGCAGACAAGACGTTTACTGCATCCGTCATTCCACGAAGATCAATCCTCGCAACAACTCCGCCGCCGTCTTGTTTTATCAAGAAGAATCTACTTCCCGGATCGGTTGACTTAACCAATAAATACTCCCTTTCGGTTAGCATGAAAACTGTTTTGTAAACCGGTGTTGCTTTAAGATTTGGAAGATAAATTTGCGTTGAAGTTTGTTGAACTAGAGTGTCTGAAATCTGACTTTTCGCCGCATCTTCAACTGATTGAGTTGCAAAAACAACGAATGCGTTTAATTTTCTCATAACCTTCAGCCAATCCTTAATTCTCGGAGCGAAAATCGGATTATCAATCAAGGCCCAGGCCTCATCCAGTACGACCATGGTTCTTGTCCCGTCAAGCGACATATTTATCCGATGAAAAAGATATAAAAGCGCCGGTGCCATACTAATTTTGTCCTTGAGTAATTCCGCCATTTCAAATCCAAAGCTTCGAGCTGAGAAGAAATCAATTTTGTCTACGTCATTATCAAAAATCTTCGCCCTGCTCCCACCCGAATGCCACATTTTAATCCTACTTGCAATACTTCCAGGTTTCTCAATCCCAAAAAATGCTGCAACATTTGAAAGCTTACGCTCGTTCTTTGGAAGCCTATAAGCCCCATCAACCGCTGCACTGATATTTGCAACGTCCTCAGGTGTTAAATATTCCCCATCCGGAGCAGCAAGAATACGAAGCCAATCAACTAAAAAACCCCTATTTGACGAACTATCATCAAGCTGAAACGGATTAAATCCTGAATCATTCGCAGGGTCTATTATTAAATACTGCCCATTAATTGCACGAATAAAAATTTCAGCACCGCGATCTTTATCAAAGAAGAAAGTTCTTGGTTTAAATTTTTGCGCTTGAGCCGCAAGAAAGTTAAGCAAAACTGTTTTACCTGCACCGGTTGGACCAATGATCATAGTATGCCCAACGTCTCGAACATGAAAACTGAAAAAATATGATGTCCCGGAAGTTGTATTGAAGACGCTTAAAGCGCTTCCCCAGAAATTTCCCGAGGCCTTTCCGGATGGGTAATTATGAAACGAGGCAAAGGCTGCAAGATTTAAAGTATTTATGGTTGATTTTCTTACAATATATTGAAAATTAGCCGGAAATTGTGCCCAAAATGCTGCTTGCATATTAATTCGCTCACGCACGGCCGTTGCACCGAAATTTGCAAAATTTACAACCGCCTCCGATGAAAAGCTATCCAACTGCTTCATATCGTTTGCAATTACCATAACTGAAATATGATGCTCACCAAAGCCAAATTCCCCACTCATTGATGAGTCAAGTGCCTGATTAATTTCCTGAACTTGACTTACAGCAACGTCTTCTGACTGAACAAGGCGCCTTTGTTGTAATTGCATTTTCGAAATCGATGCCATTCTATCGCTAAATTGAAAGCTTTGAGCAATAATAAACTCACAAGGCATGTGTAAGAAATCATCCAAAATACCCGCAAAAGTCGCAGATCTATATTCTTTAAGTGATATCATTGCAGCAAATTTTTTCCTCCCACCCGAATGAGACTCTATATACCTTGGACCAAAATAGAGTCTTGAATTAGCTAAATATTCTGATATTTTCATATTTGGAAGTAGCATTTTACTTTGATTTCCGATATTCAAAATATACCCGAGAAATTCCAATATCTTGCAAAAATTTCCATTTTCCGTTTCCTCAACCTCAAGTAACTCAGGACGATAGGCAGATAACCCATTTTGCAATCTATCTCGCACCTCTTGCATATCATCATACGCCTCCTTTAATTCTTTCTGTAAAGCCGCATCTTTATCCGGACCTATGCCAAGTTTTGAGAGAAAATTTCCAACTGCCGCAACGGCGCCGCCACCCTTTCTTATAATTGTAATATAATGCTCATTAACAAAAGTATGATCTGGACTATGCTTTGAACGCCACTGGGTGTTTAGCATGTCGCAAAATCTATTATCGAACTCACCCGAGGGAAAAGCTGAGTGTTTTTTTCTTATAGTATGAGACCAAATTGCATACCTTGTACTTGAAATTCCCTTAAAAACATTATTCCTTGTAGTTTTTTTTCCATCAACGTCTTCATCATCCGCAGTTTCAAACGAAAAACCCTCAACCCTTAAAATACTTATCATGTCAAGCGAAGTTGTCAAGATTGTTGAAGAGTTATAATGACAAAGATATGGCAAAAACGATGAGGTCTGAATTTCCCTGTTTGCAATTACGTTTGACGCTTTTCCTGGAAGAGAAAATTTAA
>CANDYN010000031.1 GCA_947424985.1 Rickettsiales bacterium
CCAAAGATCACTGCGAAGAAGATTATTTGTAAGAAATTTCCATCAAAGAAAGCTTTAAATACGTTATTTGGAATTATATCTAAGATTAAATCTGATGCAGATTTTATTTCAACCGCCTTGACTTTTGCATTTATCACTATTGAATTTGAGCTTGCGGATTCTATTATTTTATATGGATCGATTTTTACCATTTTTCCAGGTTTTATATAATTTGTTGCAGTTATTCCGATTATCACGGAAATAACGGTCATTATTAAGAAGGTCACTATTGATTTAAAGGCCATGTGTCCAACCTTTGAGTCTTCTTTATCACCCAAGACTGAGCAAGTTATAGAAGCAAAGATCAAAGGCCCTATGCTCATTTTTATTAGATCCAAGAATATAGATCCGAGGATTTTAAAACTTTCGGGCTTTAGGGATATCATTGAAAAATATGACGGAAAAAATCTCATCACGAGTCCGAGTATTATTCCTATTATAAAACCCATTATTACTCGATATGTAAGCTTCATTCCAAAAAACTTTTGCATTATTTTCACGCTTTTTTGCGCTAAAATCATCAAAACAAAGCACAGAACAACGATTTCAATTAAAAGACAAAGTTTTAAAAACATTGTAAATTCTTGGTAATTCAAATTGAACATCTTACCGATTAAATCAGCCTCTATTATAGCTGTTATCGCTATATTTATGCTCGCCAATATAAAGAATGCTTTACCAAAATAGCTAAGTTTTTTAAAAATGTTTGGAATGCACTCAAGGAGTCTTTTTGTCATGAGGTAAAAAATAATGAACTGAAGTTTTTAATTATAAGATATATTTTAATAGTCAAGTATTTTTTATTGTTGAGTTGCTCTCCTCGTCCCCGCCCCCTCCCTTCGGAGAGGGGGGTTCTTCAGTCAAATTTTGAAAACTTTTCACGACACAGAAGAACCGATTCTTTTAAGTTTTTCATGCTTTGATCTAGATTTGACGGGAAATCTTTAAAGTGACAATCATACGAAACCCAAAGTTTATCGAGGTCAAACGCACGTATTGCAAATTTTAAAGCGGCATGTATATCTTTCACGCTTGGAGTATAATGTGAAGTTGGATCATAAAAACCTATTGCGATATCTCCATCATATTTATAACTTGAGATATTTTTTATTATATCGTGAGTTGATCTGAAAGACTCAAATATTATTAAGTCCGGATCGAGATTTGAGAAGTCATCGATATATGGAATTACATTTGCATTTTCAAAATACAGATGTACCGGGACGTTATCTTTTATTTTTGCATAAACATTTTTTACAAAATTCTCAATTTTTACAAGGTTTGAAGGGCTTTCAAGGGATGAATGAGTTTCGCTTAGGATATTATTTTCATCAAGTTGTAAAGCTCCAAAGCCATTGTCAATTGCTGTTTTTGCAATTTTTTTACATACACCTGAAAATAATCCAAGATATATATCTTTTCTAGAATCTTTTTCAAAACAAAAAGATCTATGCATAGCGGTAATTGGTCCTATGAGTCTGTACTTTATGATTTTATTCATGGAGGCTGCAATGCTAACTGTTTCGCTTTCCTGAGTAATCATTTCTTTTGCCTTGTCATCATTTAGAGTAAAACTTCCAAATACTATGGGAAATTTTTCCAGCGCATTAAAATACGTTTTCACATAGGCATTATTTGTATTTAATATTGATCCACTGAAGAATTGAACAAAATAGTCGAATTCTGTTCCCTTTCTGTCAAATTCTCCACTTGAGAGTATATCGAAACCATAGTCCACTTGTCGCTTTAAAAATGATTCGAGTTTATCATTTGCATAAGCTGTAGATTTTTGAGATATTTGTCCAAAAGTTCCGATCGTTGTCATGGGGAATATCGACAAATTCATATCTTTTTTTTGCTTTTCTGAGCGCTTTGATTTATCGGTCCTTGAATATTGATCAAGAGTTGGCAGCGATATTGCATTTATTTTTTCATATAATTCATTATGTAATTTTGTAATCTTATCGGCTGTGTTAATTGCATTTTTATCTCCATTTAGCGCATTTTTTATTATAGTTAGCTCATCAAGTTTTTGCACTGCAAAGGATACATAGGGCTTTAATTCTGTCGGAATATTTTTTTCAGAATGCAGATCAAGAGGGCAAAATGCGAGAGGGCAGGTTGGTGCGATTTGTATTTTATATCCTCGATCAAGAAATTTTTTTGCAATTTCTACGCAATAATTTAGGTTGGATATGAAGACATTGTCACCGCTTACCAAACCGAGTGAAATTTCTTTACCTTGAGCTTTTTGCAAGATTTTTTCAATTCTATCGTCACTCATGTTCATTACGTTTATATGTATGCAATCAACCGGAAGGGATAAGACCAAATCCTCATTATGCCCTATATCGGTAAAGCCTGTAAAGACCATTATCTCCATATCTTGGGATAATTCTTTAAGTTTTTTATACGCGAGCGAGAATAGATTTTGATGTGCTATTGGGAGATTTGTTGAAAGACAGGGCTCATTGAGTTGGACATGTTTTGCATTCACGCGTTTAAGATTTGTAAACACCTTGGAATATACATCTATTATTTCAAGTAGAGTTTTTTCAACATCAATTTGAGTGAATTTCTCATCTTCACTATCATAAACCTTCCCGAGGAGCATGTAACTTACAGGGCCCAAAATAGCCGGCCGTGCATTCTCGACCTCTGTCTTTGATTCAATATAATGGTGTATTATTTTATTATCAGATTGGATAAAATGAATTCCATCTTGAAATTCCGGAACTGTATAGTATGCTCTTGAAGTAAAATATGGTCTTATTTCCATTCCAGGGACTTCGAATTTATCTTTTTTATGTCCCTTGCTTGGCGCGAAATATATTTCAGTAGGAACTTCTCCACCTTCCCAGTAATATCTACTTGGTATATTTCCTATCATAAGACTTACATCCCAGACTTCATCATGCCAAGAGAAATCGTTACATGGTATTATATCAATCTTTGCGTCATTTTGCATTTTTAATGCTGAAACTCTTATGTCGTGTCCCGATTTAAAAAGTTTATTTTCCGTTATATCTTGAGATAAAAACGCTCTTAACGATTTTTTATATTCAAGCTGTGGTCCAAGTTGTGGAAATCCAAGAGTTGCGGTTCTTATCATGCAAGAAAAAAAGTAAAAGACCTCAAATCATTTTACTTGATAAAAAATAAAAATCAAGTTTTTAATTTTATATAGGGGGTATCATCCAAATTCCAAAAGGGCTACATGCTTTACCTCCGACTACAACTCCATATTGAGCTTTTACCGGTGCATTTGTTAGGTTTTGAGAGAGAAAGCTCATATATTGATTTGATACTTTTGGGCAGGCATATGTAACGGGCTGGGCATTTCTATCACGCCAATTTCCATGATCATCACAGGTTAAAGAGAATTCAAAGCTATCAAGGCTTGCAGTGACTTCATAATCAACACCGGCAGTAAGATTTTTTGAGCCACAGTATTTATTATATTCATCCTTTGTTGCTGTGTCTATAAAGAATCCACCTCCCCAAGCAAAATGTCTTCCAAAATAAATATCTACATCTTCGCATAAATCACTATATCTTTTAAAAAACTGAAGACCTTGACATTTCGTGAACAGACAGGTTCTGTCTACACCTGATGGTGGTATATGCACTCTTCCATCGCTATCAAAACATTTTATAGGATTTACAACCGTCTCCATTGGGCTTTCAAATAGTCTTCCCGGGTCTCCATTTGAATATTCACAGACATAATCACCCATCTCAACAAAAGCTCTTGGACATTTTGGAACACATGCGTAGTCCCTCATACCTTTAGCTTTATTTAAAACTTTACGTCCATTGGTGCCTAGTATTGGCATGGTACCCAAGGCATTGTATTGTACGTAAGGTACACCAAGGCGGATAAATCCATTTCCTCCCCATGATTCACGATTTCCTTTTGTATCACCGGAATCATCCCAATCTTCCTCTTGTTCAGTTTCACCATTTGGTGTATCGGTTGAGGTATCAATCATGCAACCACCGCTACTTATAAAGGGATTATATGCTATATTAACCTTTTTACCGGAATCGCTATTTGCATAGCTTCCATAGTTACCTCCGTAACCAAGACTTGAGTTCGGCTTTCTGTGGTTTTTATAATCAGGATCAGTATCGTCTGAATACAAATCATAAACGCTTTTTCTTTTACTGCATTGTTGCTTTTCTTGTTGATCATCAGTAGGCATTATTGTTCCATTAGGAAGACGAATTGGATCATTTGAGTCATCACAGCCATTGCCTCTATAGCAATATTCTTCAGTCATTTTATACTCTAGGTTTTTTAGATTATCTTTTAGACACTGATCATTTTTACATTTAAAGGGACTATCTAGCGCTGTTAAAGCGAGACTTGCTATATTTCCACCACCATCTTTGCGTATTACGCCACCGTTAAGTTCGGGCCAACCAGATCCTCCGGCTTCACCTTTAATTACAGCCGGGCAAAGGTTTATCATACTTGTAATTAGCATTTCTATCCACTTATCTTTAATTTGCTTAACTTTATCTCTATAGTTTGAGTTTTCTTGTTCAAACTGCGTTTCTTCGAGGTCACTGTCTCCTCCGTTTGAGTTACTTGCCGTGTCTTCTTTTGTTTGTTTTTGATTTTTACATGTTGAGCCTGCACAGCACCAATTCCAAGTGTCCCTTGTGTCACATTCTTGAACTTGGGTTGTTACGCCGTTAACTGTATGATCGACCATGTGACAGTTATATTGCTCTTGTTGCTTGTTATGTTTTCTAAAGGTTTCATTAAACGCATTGGTGTCACAATCATCCGGTGCTTGATACGATCTATATAGGGTACCATTTCCATTTTTTTTTGGTAGTTGACAAATTATATCCCATGAATTTTCAGCTCCATTGCCCTCAGCCACGCTCCAGTTATAACAATAACCGTCTTCTCCTTCTCCTTTATATCTTTTTTCTCTTGCATCAAAAACATCCGTATCTCCCCACGCTTTCCTTTGCTCTTCACATGTATTATCAAGTACACAAGATTGGCTTGCCAAATTATATTTACAATATGATGTTTTGTCTGATTTTATATAACATTTTGGATTTTTCCCACTTCTATTTTTATTCATTGCAGCAGCAAAGTTTGGGTACGTTGTAGCATTAATAGAGTTAATATTTGGATTTGATTGATTGTAAAAGTTAATTCTTTCACTATCACATTGACCATTTACAATGCAATTAGTTTGAGCGGTTGAATAAAGACAGGCCGTTGTCATCTCGTTTTCCACGTAGCATGCGTTATTTCCATCTGAATTTCTATCCATTGCATCTGCAAATTGTGGATATATTGCTCTTGTTAATGGATCCATGGATACTTTGCGTGTCGGGCTTCCGGGAGCGGAGACATTGTCTGGTGGGGTAGGGCAGGTTTTATATCCATATCCATTTTGAACTATAAAATAATCTGTATATTTTGCATCTCCTCCATCTGCCCATTTTCCATAAGGCATGCCCTGCCTTCCACGGCCTGCAAATAGTATATCTTGTTTTGAGCTTGGCGGTACAGGTTTAAAAATTCTTGAGTGTTGGTATTTATCACGATCATCTGAGCCACTCCAGTTATCTATGTTATCGTAGTCGGTAAAGTCATTTCTATTAGACCAGGTTGTATAAAACGGAAGATCAAGGGACATATCTTTTCCGGGTACGATTCCAAGATGGTCCGAGTCAATTGCAGAAAGATCTAGCATTGCATGGGTATATCCACCTCCGCCACCTGCTTGGGATTCAAGCATTCTGGTACAAACTCTGACTAATTTTGCTTGTTCTTCATCTCCATCGCACGGAGCATCAGGCAGCCAACCAACCATATAGCAGAATGCAACATAATATGCTCGACCCCAGCATTCTGTTATCGATGAGGCTTTAAATTCAAGTCTTGCATCGGAATTCCACTGTTCACTTTTTCCACCTGCACCAAAGACATAGGCTTCCAAATAGTCACATCTTTTTGGAATATAGTAGTTATATCGATGTCCGGCTCTATATTTATTTGAAGAACTTCCATCGAGTCCGCCAAATTCAATTTTATTTACCCTATCAAATTTTGCACAAAGTCCTATTTCATCTATATTTTTTGGTCTAACAGTTATATTTGATTTAATACAGCTATCATCACATGCCCCAATATATCTATCGATTAAATCTACATTTGATGCATCATCTATAGCATCTTTTAGATATTGAATTCGTGTATTGTCAGAGGACGTAGTAAAGTATTTATCTCCCGCTGTAACTATTTTTTCTGGACCAGTTTCATAGCTACCATTTGTTTTCATACTAATTGGAAACGCAGTTCCAGAGAAGGATACGACATTCTCATTTCCTTCTGTGACGTTATATCCATCGCTACCATTTCCAAAATTGCCATAAAGTCTTGTATTGCCGAATTGAGAAAAATCTGCTAGTTCAATTCCCTGTGTAACGCAAACTCCATCTGTCCAACCATAGTTAAACCATCTTCCTATGCTGCTATCTATTTTAATTTTCAAGTTACCCTCATTTGAGCAATCACTTGCATCTGCACCTCTGGCACATCTTTTATATTGGACGCATTGTGGATATAGATTATTAAAGAAATCAAGCTCAAGTGAACATGATCCATCATTTGATGGACATTGAGTTTTATTGGTTAAGATTTTCATTTTAATATCTCCCCTTATATCTTCCGAGTCTGAAGTTAGTATTTTACAGTCAGTACCCATAAATGGACCGATGCATATTTTATGATTTAATATAAGGCCGCATCTATTTGCATTTTCAGAAATGGTGATGACCGATGCAAGGTCTGCCGATTCCCCTTTGTCGGCCGGAATAGTTAATTTCATATTAAAAAATTCAAGCGTTAAATAATTAGCCGATATTCCTTTTGCTTGGCTACTTGAAAAGTTTTGCTTAATTTTACCCTTTGAGTTTGAGTCCGGACGTATAAAATATTTATTAACAAGTGGATCTAGATATATGAAGGTTTGAGCCGATGAATCGGTTGCAATTGGGGATCCCATTTTTATTGGTGTTACAGTTTGTTTGCTAATCGGGTCATATACATATTTTAGTGGTGGTCTTGGCGTTGCACCCAAGAGTTCCATGCTATCTGTACCAATTTCGATCGAATCGCAATCCCCGTTTTTAATTTTGCTTGATATAGCGTATGCGACAAAAAATTCTTTGTTCATATCTTCATTGTATTCTATTCTCAAACAGATTCTTGCGGGCGCTTCTTCGTTATCAAAAACAGGAGTACATGTTGCCGTCCCGTCCGTACTTGGCAAGCCATATTTTATTGTTACAGGTTTTGCATCGCCATCTCTTGTTGACCAATCAGATTTTGTACTTTGATATGGTGGAGCACTGCCATCATTATATTTTGCAGCCATAGCTCCACCGGGATTGTTATCATGAAACCAGAATCTTACTCTATTTGTTCCATATTGAATGTATATGGCGGGATTATAAAAATCCCCCCTTGTTTCCTCTCCAAGATCCGCTTCTCCGTAGCATTCACCAGGTATTTGATCATTTTTAAATTGGGATACAAAAAGCGGCTTTCCAAAAATATGAGCGGCTGAATAGACAAAAAAAGCACCTTTATTTGCCTTTAGTGGGTCTGCATTGTATGCACTTATTTCCTGTGATGATTGTGGTACATTAAAGGCTATTCTTGGAAATGGTCTTGGACCTTGGATTGATTTCATTTTCATGCAGCCTATTCTATTGCTATCTGACTCGCTACCTTCATATCCACATACATATATACCCGGTCCATACATTTTTTGAAACGTTTTTAATTTTTCGAATTTACTATCACTTACGGAATTTTTCATAGAACTTATTAGTGATGCAACCTTGTTAGAATAGTTATCTTTGGGGCCATATCCAACTCCTTTGTCAAAAGATGCTCTTAAGCATTTATTAAGCGCCGTTCTTCCTTGTTGGTAGCACACAAAACACCCTTTTTGTTTCATTGACAATCCGTTCCAATAGGCACCATTTGCATTTGGTATAAATTTTGTGCCTGCATCACAATTTTGCTTCATTTCATCATCTCCAGATACTTTTGAGCATTTACACTCATTTGGATCTTGTGTGCAGTTAAGAAAAAGTTCTCTTGCGGCCTCATAGCAATTATTCGCTTCAGAGTATGGTGTATCTAGGTAGTAGTTCTTAACTATCTCTCCCTTCAATCTCATTTGAGAGATACATACATTTTGATCCCCTGTATTGTAATAGGGACACTCTCCGCTATATAAATTGAAAGCATATCCAACTCTGTGTCCGCGCGTAGTATCGCCATCACCGCCGCTTGTATCACCCGGATTTATCAAGCTAAAAGTTTTGAGTGAGGCAATTAACTTCTTATTATCTCTTGGAAACAATACTGTAGTTTGGGATTTTACCGATACAGTTGCACAGTTTTCAGACACAAGTGCAAAGCACTGCGCCGCACACATTCGTATGGTTGGGGAGGCATCATACGAAGAATATTCAAATTCATCAACCCAGAGAACTCTTTCGCCTGTAATATTTAAACTATCTATTCTTGTAAATTTTCCACGAAGATCTTCTATGAGGTTTGCAAAGTCTATATCGTCAACAAATTTAGCTAGACCACATTGATCCACTGCATCACCTTCATCAAATATCGCCTTTATACCCAGATTCCTATTTCCCGCACTATCGTCTCCAATTTTCTCTATTTTACTTGGCAGAGAGTTATCTGTATATCCGCTAAACGCCAGAGAGTTGATTTGTATGAAAAAAAAGAGTATTGATGTTAATATTACTTTTCCCATCTAATAAGCGTCGCATTGTTGAATAAATTTTATGTTATTTATTTTATAAAAGTCAAGATTAATAAAAAAGCTTTACTTTTATTTTTTTGGTTCTTTTTTTGGTATATTTACTTTCAATTTAATGTTTAAAAAAGCATTTAGTTTTATGAGGAAGCCGCTTGGAACGACCATGTCCGTTGTGGTAAATCCACATAAAACAACAAGGCTTGCGGCGAATTTTATCGCTAATTTTTTAGTAAAATTTTTATGTTGTGCCTTTGCCCTAGTTACCGTTTTAATTGTTATAAGAGATGGTTTATCAAGGTTTGTACCGGCTTTTAAAAAATCAATAAAGGTTGTAATTTACAGTGAGAACGGTGATTTCGTTGAGAACATTTTTTCAGATTTTTCAAATAAGAGTTTTAAAATTGACTACAAGATTGTTAAGAGTAAAGAAGGCTTTATAAGTATTTCAGAAAAAAATGACGTATCAATAGTTTTGGCAAAAGATATTGAATTATTTGAGAAAAATAATATACTTTTTCCTATAAAAAAGAATGGAGTTTTTTTACGAAATCTTGAGAAGAATTTAGCATTTAACGGAGTTTTTGGAAATTATATATCGCTTTGCAGGGTTGTTAAGTATAGCAAAGATGGTATTCGCAATGAAGAACAATGTGTAGGTGATGAATGTAATTTTGTCATCAAAAATCCACCATTGAATTCGATTTTAATTGGACAAAGTGGACTTGCAAAAGAAGGTGAGCTTAGAGTTGTTACATCTCATATTGCAAATTTCTGTAAAAGTAATAATTACGTATGAGTCTTGTAAAGCACAGCGTAACATTGGTGTTTTGGACCATTTTATCTCGCGTTACAGGTTTTCTTCGGGATAGCATTATGGCGAAATATCTAGGATCTTCCATGATGAGCGATGTGATTGTTGCAGCGACAAAGATTCCAAATTCTTTTAGGAGGTTGTTGGGTGAGGGAGCTATGTCTTCAGTGTTTGTTCCGATGTTTTCCAAGCTTTTAGCGGCAAACAGAATCAGAGAGGCGAGGTTTTTTGCGAGTCAAATTTTTACATATCTTGCAATTTTTTTGATTGTTTTAACGATCATTTGTGAGATTTTCATGCCTGAAATTGTTGGATTTGTTTCATTTGGATTTAAGAGTAATCCGGCTAAATTTAACTTAACCATTGAGCTTGCGAGAATTAATTTTATATATTTAATCACGATTTGTTTAACATCTCTTTGTGGTGGGATATTGAATTCGATTGGCAAATTTGCCTTCTTTGCCGCGACTCCAATTGTTTTTAACTTGGGACTGGTTTTGGTATTTTTGTTTGCAAAAGATTTTGAGAAAATTGGATATTTATATTCATATTCTTGTGTTGCGATAGGCTTTGTTCAGCTTATTTCATTATTTTTAGCTTGTAGGTTTTATAAATTTAAAATTGGGATTAATATCTCACAAAGAAAAGGGGAATTTGGAATTGGAATGTTTCTTAAAAAAATTGCGAATGGATTTATTGGGTCCGGAATTTATCAGGTTAATATTTTGGTTGATTCAATCTTCGCAAGCATGTTTGCCGGCGGGGTTTCATATCTCTATTATACCGATAGACTTAGTCAATTACCCCTTACTTTAATTGGTGGAACCATGGCGGTTAGCTTGCTTCCAATTTTGAGTAAAAACGTTAAGCTTGGAGACCAAAGAGAGATTAATAAGATTCATAGTCAGTCTATACTTTTCGCAGTTTTTGCGATAGCTTTGTGTCTTGCGATAATCTTTTCAAGTAGCTTTGAAATGGTTGCATTTGTTTACGGAAGAGGGGAGTTTTTGGATAGTG
>CANDYN010000032.1 GCA_947424985.1 Rickettsiales bacterium
GTTTTTGCAAGAAAAATCGACAAATCTCGTGAATTGGCGGAAAAATTTGGCATGAAGAGTGGTATTTTAAGCTGGCTAAATTTTGATGAAATTGATATAATTATCAATGCGACTTCTTGCGGATATGGAGCCGATGAAAAGCCGATTTCAGCTGATTTAATTGGCAAAAAACACACCGTTTTTGATTTGATTTATTATCCATTTGAAACGACTTTAATTAAAGACTCTAAAAAAAATGGCGCAAGTATAATTTTTGGAACTGAAATGCTTTTAAATCAGGCGGTAAGACAATTTGAGCTTTATACGGATATGGGTCCAGATATAGAAATAATGAGACAATCTCTTGAAAAAGTTGTTCAAAAAAGAAGTGAGATTTCCGATTTTTTGAGTAAAGTTTTTATATCAATTATTGCAAAAAACTTAAATGAACTTGAGGCAAAAATTAAAATCGCAAAAAGAATTACCAAAAATATTGAAATCAGAGCTGATTTTTTAGACAACGTTTCGCCTAAAATGATCAAAGAAATCTGTAAAATAACACATGGAATGAATACGATTTTTACCTGCAGAAAAAAAGAGCACGGTGGCTTTTATATTGGAGATGAATATGGCGAGATAATGATGTCTGCATATAGAAATTTTGGATATATTGACATTGATATAAAAGATGTAGTTTTGGCGAGTGGTATCAACAAACTTCAAGATGGAGCAAAGCTTATAATGTCTCATCATGACTTTGAAAAAACTCCGCTTTATGAAGATTGCGTAGATTTTGTAGATCAAATGGAAAAAGCAAATGCCGATATTTATAAATTGGCATTTAAGGTTAATGAATATAGAGATATAATGACACAATCTAAAGTATTTGAATACTCCAAAAAGATAGCGCTCGTACCCATGGGGGATCGTGGAAAAATAACGCGGATTTATTCGTTGCTTTTGGGATCAAATCTTTCTTTTGCATGTTTATCGGAAGATGAAAAAACGGCAAGCGGACAGCTAACTTATAGGGAATATAGTGACTTACTTGAACTTTTTTATTTTTCATCATGATTGGAAATACCTTCGGAAAGCTTTTTCGTGTGACGACTTTTGGCGAATCTCACGGGGAAGCAGTTGGATGCATTATTGATGGATGCCCCTCTGGCGTCGAAATTTCGGAACTTGATATTCAAGCTGAGCTTGATTTAAGGCGACCAGGTCAAAGTAAAATTACAACAGATAGAAATGAAGACGATAAAGCCCAGATTTTATCGGGAGTTTTCGATGGCGTTACGACGGGGACTCCAATTTGTATAATCATTAAAAATAAAGATCAAAAATCACAAGATTATAGCGAGATAAAAGATATATTTCGTCCATCCCATGCTGATTTTACATATCAGCAAAAATATGGAATACGGGATTATAGGGGCGGTGGACGAACTTCTGCGAGAGAGACTGTTGCAAGAGTTGCTGCTGGCGCTGTTGCGAAAAAAATCCTTGATAAAATGGGCGTTTTTGCTATATCGTTTGTTGAGCAAGTTTGTAATATTCGTGCAGAAATTGACGAAAATTTAGTTTTACGGGAAGATATTTTTTCCAATATTATTCGATGTCCCGATCAAAAAAAGGCGACAGAAATGATAGAATTAATCGAGAAAATGAAAAAAGAGGGAGACTCTGTTGGTGGGGTTATTAAGGGTATTATTTCCGGACTTTGGGCGGGAATTGGAACGCCGGTTTTTAGTAAATTAAACGCGGAACTTGCACATGCTATGATGGGAATTAATGCCGTTAAGGGATTTGAAATTGGCTCTGGATTTGCGTCTATTGAGCTTAAAGGTTCGGAACATAACGATCAGATAGAGGCAAAAAACGGGAAAATTTCAACCAAGACAAATCATGCAGGTGGAATAGTTGGCGGACTTTCAAATGGTGAAAATATTACGTTTAGAGTTGCTTTTAAGCCAATTTCAACAATAAAAAAACCACAAAAAACTGTTAATATGCTTGGCGAAAACGTGGAACTTGAAAACATAAAAGGAAGGCACGATCCTTGTGTTTTGCCACGTGCAGTGCCGATTGTTGACGCAATGGCGAGACTTGTTATCCTTGATCAAATAATGCTTGATCAAGCTTCTAGATTGGAAAAATAAGATAATCTATTCCGAGATATTTTCGTTATCATCGATAAATTTTGTAATAAATTTACTTAGACGATCGAGATTAAATTTTGTGATGGATGAAATAACTATGAATCTGCGATTTTTGAAAACTTTTTTGATATATTCAATTTTTTCTGCTAGCTCAGCATCGGTTAGGCAGTCAGATTTTGAAAATACAATTAACTCTTGTTTCTGCATTAATTCCGGGCTATATTTTTCAAGCTCAGATCTGATTATTTTATAGTTTTTAACCAAATCTTTTGATGTGATATCAATCATGTGTAAAATCGCTTTACAACGCTCTATGTGGCGTAAAAATCTATGTCCAAGTCCACGATTTTCACTTGCCCCCTCGATTAGCCCCGGGATGTCCGCAAGTATGTAATGTTTAAATTCACCTTCCAGGACGCCAAGAACTGGTTTAATCGTTGTAAAAGAATAGTCTGCAACAACTGATTTCGTATTTGTTATACTATTAAGAAGTGTTGATTTTCCTATGTTTGGCATTCCAATTATTCCAATATCGCAAAAAAGTTTTAACTGTAAAACGAAAACACCGAATTCTCCTTCTTTTCCTGGTTTAGATTTGCGTGGAGCTTGATTTACCGAGGTTTTAAATGCCATGTTGCCGGCACCACCTGCGCCACCTTTTGCTATGGTTATTTTTTGTCCAACTTCCGATATATCATAAAGCAAAACACGCGTTTCGTAGTCTAAAACTTGGGTTCCAATTGGAACATAAAGTGTTTTATCTCCACCGGATTTTCCATGTTTTTGATTTCCTTGTCCAACTTTTCCATTGTCTGCGAAAATTCTTTTGTTGTATTTAAAATTGGAAAGAGTATTATATTTACTGCTACCAATTAAAATTACGTCACCTCCGTGCCCCCCATGTCCTCCATCTGGGCCGCCAAATTCTATATATTTTTCGCGTCTAAAGCTCGTGCAGCCATTTCCACCATCTCCAGATTTTACATTTATTACCGCTTCATCTATAAACATTAAACATCAAAAAGAAATGCACCAAGGCAACCACTTTCATTCGTATTTTTATAAAGAAATGCAGTATTTGAAGTTAAATTGTAAGTAATGGCTCCAGAGGTATTGCATAAAAAACTAGAATCATTGAAGCCCCTTATGCTGCCAGTTAGTGGAATTCCATCATCGCTTTTTACATCATATCGCATTAACACTTTGTTTTCAATGCCAGACAAAAAGCAGTTTCCGTTCGCATCTTGCGTTGTGCTACATCTTACGAGATTTAAAACAACGCTGGTTAAGTAGGTATTTATTTGATATCCCAAGTCTTCATAAATAATTGACTTTGGAATATTTACGCCAATTACGCTCCTTACTGTCCCGACTCCTCCACCTGTTAGACCTGTATAAATTGCTGAATATTTCTTATAAATCGACAAGTGATTCCAGGCAAGCCAAAATTCATTTGTACTCACACCAAGGTTCTCATACGTTCCATCGCAATCACCGTTTGAAAGCCCGGCCTTTATCTCTTCTGATCTACAAAAATCACCTGGTAGTTGATTAAATGCATCATAAAATGATTTTATGTCAATTTTATATGCTTGAATCTCCATTCCAAGTGCCTGAGCTTTTGAATTTAGCTTTAGCCCCATCGTAAACGGTACCAATGATAGTATAAATATAGCTATAGTCAGGGCTATCATTATCTCGGCTAAGGAAAAAGCTTTTTTTGATTTACTTTTACTTTTTAGTGTCATATTAAAACCAAGCAACATCATTTTAAAAATATGAAAATAATAGTCAATCTATTTATTTTGTCCTTGATTTTATCGTCATGTGGTAGATATCAAAAACAACTATGGGTTGGCGAGAAAAAGGACAAAAAATCAAGGAAAAATGAAGGAAAGATCACAGAAAAAGATAAAAAAGTCGATGATTTTGACATACATAACATTGATTTTAATGAAAGTTAATTTTTTACTTGATTATTAAAAGAAATAAAGCAGATTTGGTGAAATTTTTGTTTCGATGGAAAACTTTGATGTCATAGTTATTGGTGCTGGGCATGCGGGTCTTGAGGCAGCGAGCGCTTCTGCCAGAATCGGTGCAAAAACAGCTTTAATAACAATAAGCTTTGACAACATAGGTGAACTTTCTTGCAATCCTGCAATTGGTGGAATTGGAAAGGGTACGATAGTTCGTGAAATTGATGCACTGGGTGGACTTATGGGAAAACTCGCCGATTTGGCGTCGATCCATACAAAAATGCTTAATAGTAGCAAAGGTCCGGCGGTTTGGGGTTTGCGAGCGCAAATTGACAGAAAATTGTATAAAAAAGCTGCTAGAGATTTGATTTTAAATCATAAAAATTTAGAAGTGATCGAGGCTATGGTTGAAAATATTATACTCGATGATAAAAAATTTAGCTATGTTGTTGCAAACGGTAAAAAGTATTTTGCAAAATCAATAGTTGTTACAACCGGAACATTTTTAAACGGAATAACACACCAAGGAAATGAGCAAAAAGATCAGGGCAGAATGGGGGAAAAACCAAGCCTTGAGCTCGCAAATTGTTTACGCAATCTTGGGTTTAAAATTTCCCGACTGAAAACCGGAACGCCAGCGAGGATTTTAAAAAGTTCAATTGATTACACAGATCTTGAATTTCAAGCCGGAGATAGTCCACCGGGTGCATTTTCATATCTTACAAAGTCAATCACACAAGAGCAAATTGCTTGTCATATTACTCATACAAATGAAAAAACACACGAAATAATACAAGAGGCAGAAAGTCTATCTCCGATGCATAATGGACAAATATCATCTCGTGGTCCAAGATATTGTCCATCGATTGAGGATAAAATTAGACGATTTTCTGATAGAGATAGGCATCAGATTTTTTTAGAGCCGGAGGGTCTTGATAGCGATTTGGTTTATCCAAATGGAATCTCAACTGCGCTTCCACGTGAGATTCAAGAAAAGTTCATTCGTACAATTAAAGGTCTTGAAAATTGCGTTATAACTCAATTTGGATATGCAATTGAATATGACTATATTGATGCCAGAACATTAAGAAATACACTTGCACTTCGTGATTATGACGGGGTTTTCTTTGCCGGTCAAATAAACGGAACAACGGGATATGAGGAAGCCGCGGGTCAGGGACTTGTTGCAGGAATAAATGCTGCACTTTTTGCCCTAAGTGGCGAGGAATTCACTTTAACCAGAAATGAGTCATTTATTGGGGTAATGATTGATGATTTAACTCAAATTGGAGTGAACGGTGAACCTTATAGGATGTTCACCTCTCGTGCTGAGCACAGGCTTTCAATGCGTCATGATAACGCAGACATAAGGCTTACACAATATGGACTGGAACTTGGAATTGTTGAAGAGGAAAGGATTGCATATTTTACTCAAAAGCTTTCTGACATTGAAAAATTGCGACAAATTTTATCAGAAATAAAATATACTCCAATGGAGCTTCTGAATTTTGGTATAAAAATGGCGCAAGATGGCGTAAGGCGAAGCTGTATCGAACTTTTGCGAAATAAATCAATTGATTTTAATGTAATTGAAAAGCTTTGTAATGATGCAAAAAATTTTTCAGAAGAAGTAAAAAATTATGTTGATATTGAGGAAAAATATCATTTTTACATAAAACGACAAGTTGAAGAAAATAACGAAATTCAAAAAAGCAGAGAAGTAAAAATTCCGGAAGATATCAGGTATGCTGACATAAAATCACTTTCAAATGAAGTTATTGAAAAGCTAAATTACTATAAACCTAAAAATATCTATGATGCATCAAGAATTTCTGGATTAACACCAGCAGCAGTTTCAGCTATTATTGTTTATTTAAAGCAGAGATGAATGAGAAGATGATAATAGATAACAGCTTAGCGGTAACTGAGCAATACGACATCATAAAAAGTTGGTATCCAAATAAGGTGATTTTATTCCAAATCGGTGCTTTTTACGAGATATTTGGTCATGATGCGAAAAAATGTTCAAAAGTTTTGGATATAAAGGAAACAGTAAAGAAATATAAGGATAAAGCTGTTCCAATGTGTGGATTTACCGTTAAAAGTAAGTCTGAATATATTAAAAAATTTATGAAAAACGGTTTTTCCGTTGTTATTGTTAATGAAAAAGGAAAAGTTCGGGAAACTTTTGGTGATCAAAATGAAAATGATCAAAAAGGAAAACTTGTAAGATATGTTTCGGACATAGTAACTCCATCTACATCGCATATTTGTGAAGATTTTTCATACTCTTGGGAGAATTCGTACGTTGCTTCAATTGTGATGTTTGGAAAGGGTGTTGTTATTTTATTTGCCGATCTGTCAACGTCGGAAGCATTTTTTGAATACACAGAAAGTCACAAAGATGCAATCTTACGTAAGCTTTTAATTTACAATTGCAGAGAAATTGCATTAAGTTTCGATATGGAATTGGAAATAAATGACTATAATTTAACAGTAAATAAATTTGCAAATATTGAACAATCAAATGATTATGATTTTAGCTTAATAGAGGACTTTAAAGATCTTATGAGTGAAGAAAAAAACGCATTTTATCAACTTTTTGAATATATTAAACAAATAAAGAAAGGTATAAGGTTGTCGATTACGAACGTTAGCAAAAGATATGATAATTTACGAGTCTATATTCCATTTTCAACACTTTATGGACTTGGAATTGTTGATAAAAACAATGCAGAATCTGCCTTTTCATTGCTTGCAGTCTTAAATAAAACAATAACTCCGGCTGGTAACAGAAGTTTAATCGGAATGCTTTTAAATCCAGTTCATTCAAAAGTACATCAAAGGCATCAAATTATTGACTTTTTTTTGCAAAATCGTGATTTTGCCAATGAGGCACTAGAAAATCTTGGTCAAATTAAAGATATTGATAGGATTTGTTTTAGAATTTTAAACAAAACAGAGCGTATTGATGAGATTTTCTTTTTGAAAGAAGGTCTGCTTGCCATGAAGTCTTTATGTAGTTCTTTTTTTGAGAAAAATGTAATATCAAAATTGCCAAATCTTAATTTATCTTTTATAGGTTTTCTTGATAACTTTGATTTTTCTATTTTTAATTTCAGTGAAAAGCCAACGAAGGATGAGAGGTTCATGGTCGAATCGGTGGTTAGTGACTTTGTAAAGGAGATTAAGGTTTTGTCAAAATTTTGTGGCTTCATTGATGCAATGCTTTCAATTACGACCGTATGTCGTGAAAATAATTGGGTTAAGCCAACCATGATTGATGAAAATAAAATTAACATAACGTCCGGATATCACCCTATTTTAAAAGCAAAATGTCAAGATAAAGAGTTGATTGAGAACGATTTCATGTCGTGTAGGGGTACTAAATATTCAATGATCACCGGTGCAAATATGTGCGGTAAAAGTCTTTTTTTAAAACAAGTCGGTTTGATTGTCTTTATGTCGCAAATTGGAATTTTTGTGCCGTGCGAGAAGCTTGAAATTGGAAAAATTGATGCAATAATTGCAAGAATTGGATCAAGTGATGATATAAGTCAAGGCAAATCGACTTTTTATATTGAACTTGAGGAAATTGCAGAAATGACGAATAAATCAACATCAAAATCCCTTTGTTTGATTGATGAAATTGGCAGAGGTACCAGCTTTGAAGAGGGCCTTGCTCTTTCAAAAAAAATTATTGAATATATTTCAAAAAATAATAAATCTCATATAATTTGCACAACGCACGTACATAAACTTGCTGAATTTGTTGAAGAAAAGCATAAATTTCGTAATTTCTATCTACAGACACTCGAAAAAGATGGCGAATTGTTTTTTACATATAAAATGAAAAATGGAATTTGCTTGGAATCATTTGCAAAAAATGTTGCAAAAATGGTAAATTTACCAAAGCCAATTTGGGAGGATCCTGAGTGATTTTTCGTAAAGCAACCCTGGGCCGCACTGTATAATCGAATTCTTCTGTCTACACATCACCTCCTTAGATCACTCCTAGAATTTTACCTTAAATAGAAGAGATTTATCGATTATTTTAGCTTTACAGAGAAATCTATCACTTTTTTACAAATATCGACGATTTTATCCATATAATCTTGAAGTGCGAGCCTTTGTGCTTCAATTTGATCCAATCTTGAGTCAATTTCGGCACTCTTTTTTTGTAATTCTCTGCTGAATTCCAAGTTTTTTGTCATGATTTCCTGAATTTTTATTTCTTTCCCCTCAACTTCTTGTTCACGTATTCCAATAAATCTTTCACGCTCTCTTATGTTTTGAATGTTTGTTTTTGTTGCATAGGTTCTGATTTCACTTTGAACAAAACTTGCAAGGTTTATGAAGATTTGATTGGAAATGTCAAGCATTTGATCGTATATATTTGATATTTTTAACGAAATTTGATTTGAAAATTTCTGAGAAATCAACTCAGACGCTTTTTCAAATACAATTTTGTTTAAATCTTTTTCAGATGCTAAATTTAGCACGTCTATACTTATCTTTCCATCTATATCAAGCTTTGAATTCTTAATCCTATCAGCCAAGAAAAATGCCAAATCTTCAATCAATACATTTTTAACAATTTTTGCAGCATCTTCTGATAGAACCTCGTAAAAATCAATCTGAATATTTTGAATAATTCCAAAAAGTCTTCCACCAAGTTCTTTCATTATCTCGTTTTTTATTTCAGATAGCTCATGTTTTTGATATACACAAGTTAAAGCTGAGATTCTTATCTTTCTAACAGCTTCCTCACTTAAAATATCGATAAAACCTTGCGAATTTGACAATATGAATTCGAAAAACCTATTTCTATCCAAAAGAGAAAGACCTTCCAGGATATTTCTATTATTTATTATTGTAGCGTTTAAAACTGCGTTAAAAGCTTGACTTACTGTGTCAAATCTCGTTTTTTTGGTTTCAAAAAGCTTAACGGCCAAAATAAAAGCTTTACCTTCCGCAATTGATGAAAAATTCAACATAATAAATATAAAAATACACTAAAACGAAAAATAAGTCACAATGGCTGGGGTGGGAGGACTCGAACCTACGGATGGCGGTATCAAAAACCGCTGCCTTACCACTTGGCTACACCCCAACGCAAAGAATATATAAAACATCTTTTTTTATATGCAAGTTTTTTTTAAATTTTTTTGCTTCCGGTTTTAAAAAAAGGGGAAGCAAAAAAATTTAATATTTACTTTAATTAAAATGTTTTTTAAAAATAAAATCCAAGAAAAACCACAAAAAAGCATAAAAAGTTACTATTTTAATTCAAATCTAAAGGCGAATTGGAGTGATGCGAATTACGTATCTCTTGCGAAAAATGGATACATATCAAATGCGGTCGCAAATAGATGTATAAATTTAATCTCTCAGTGCGTTTCGGGTGTAGATGTTGATATTTTTGAACGTGGCATTGAAATAGAAAATGATAGATTGAATTCTTTGCTGCTAAATCCTTCTCAAAATATGACAAAATCTGATTTTTTACAATATATTACTAAAAGCCTAATGATTTCAGGAAATTCTTACATAAAATTTGAAAAAAATGAGCGGGGTGAAATTGTAAAATTAATTCCACTTAGATCCGATAGAATTTCAATTATAACAGATAAAAATCACAATCCAATGCAATATGTCTATAAAAGAGATAACAATATTGAGTATTTTGACATTGATTTGATCGATGGAAAGGATGAAATTTTACATATCAAGCTTTTTAATCCAATTGATGATCTTTATGGAGTTTCACCGCTTTACACCGCTCGCTTTGCAATTGATCAATATAACGAAGCGATTGCGTGGAATAAATCGCTCTTGCAAAACGGCGCAAGACCTTCCGGTGCTTTGGTTTTTGAGTCTGCAGGTAGAGATTTAACGGATGATCAATTTGATAGACTTAAGGAGCAAATTACGTCGGAACTTACTGGTGGAAAGGGTGCGGGTAAAATTATGATTCTTGAGGGTGGATTGAAGTGGCAGGAAATGGGCGTTAGTCCAAAAGATATGGATTTTATCGAAACAAAGCACTCAGCAGCGCGGGATATTGCATTGTCTTTCGGGGTTCCTGTAAACTTAATCGGAATTCAAGGAGATAATACATATAGCAATATGGCTGAAGCAAGAATTGCCTTTTGGGAAGAGACAATTTTGCCAATTTGTACCATGATTTATTCCAAAATTGAAATTTTTATTAACACCCATGAAGATAGGGAGATGTCGATAAAGCTTGATACCGATTCAATATCGGCTTTGACAGAAAAAAGATATCAAGTGTGGAGTTATCTCAATGCAAGTTCGTTTTTAACAGATAATGAAAAGAGGGTTATGCTTGGATTTGGTACAATTGTATAAAAAAATATTAAAAACCCTTGACTTTTAATAAAATGTTG
>CANDYN010000033.1 GCA_947424985.1 Rickettsiales bacterium
GATAAGAGTAAAGATAATGTTTCAGAAGATGAGCTGAATACAGTAATGGATAATTTGCGTTCGACGCAATTGGTTAAACTGTATGAACAGTTGAGCGAAACAAAGGTTAAACTGCATGAGCAGTTGAGTGAAACAAAAATTTTGCTCACCCATGAGAAAGAAAAACTGGAAAATGCACTGAATAAATTCACTCAAGAGGAATTGGGGTATATAAAAGAATCAATGCCTGATATGCCAATGAAGTCGACTCAGATGGATTTAGAAGGATGGCAAGATTTGAATAATAAGATTTATGTCTGGATTCAAAGGATGTGACATACCTGTCGAATACGTCTGATTATCACAAGGCGTTGGGAAGATTGCGCATAGATTGTAAGCAATGGTATAACCTGAATGAGGCACTCGGAAAACTCATTTACCAGAAATCTCAAGAGAAAAGTTTTCAAGATAATCAAAGCTTTAATCAGCAGTATGGTCAACAAAGCACGCAACAGAACCAGGGTCAGCAACAATTCGTTGTTAAGGCTCTTGGCAATACCGGACCGCAGCAACAGTTCCAGCAAAACCAATATAACATATATAGCCAAAACTTGAATCAGCAACAGATACAGCAAAATCAGAGTCAGGTAAATAGTTTTCAAAAAGGAGAGGAAGGCGGCAAAAAGAATCAGAAAAATCAACAGGCAACACAAAAGCGTTGAAGCAGTCTCTGTAGCCAAAAAAGCTTGATAGCCGGGTCGGTGGTGAGGCCGTTAAGCTTTTTACCAAAAACGCTTGACAATAAAAAAAATAACTTTATCGTAAAGGTATGGGTTCGTAGCTCAGTGGTTAGAGCAGGGCGCTCATAACGCCTTGGTCGCAGGTTCAATCCCTGCCGGACCCACCACTTGAGAGCTACTGGTTTTATAATAGCACCAATCTATTGGTTTTGGAAATATTTGCCACCATTTTTTGTTTGTGGCGATTATTTTTTTATCAATCATGCCTTGAATGAAATCTTCTGAGTTTATAAAAAAATGTCCATAAGATTCAATTTGACTGAATTTACATTGATCAATTCTTAGTGCCACAGTTCCGGTTAGCATGGCGTTTTGTATATATGAGTTAACCTTTTCTTGATGAAACACCGTACAATTCGATTTATCATTTATAAGCGGAAATCTTGCATTTTTGAAATATACAGTAAATTCACGACGTTTTTTTTTTGCATTTTTAAGATGAGGAATGTCAAATTTTATTCCATTTGATCCGACGATTTCAATAAATTTTATATCAAAAACTTCGCAATTTGAGTGTTTTTTTTCATCAATTGATTTGAAGGCAAGAGAGGAGATCATTATCACTATTAAAAACATACTTTGCTTTGTTAAGAAACGAAGCTTATGAGATAAATATGCAAACATCTTGACTTTTTATTTTATATATGTAGATTAGATTACAGAAATTTAAAAATCAACAAGTATGTCCATAATAGTTGAAAATAAAAAAGCCAGATTTGAATATTTCATAGAAGAGGTATTTGAAGCGGGAATTTGCCTTTTGGGAAGCGAGGTTAAATCGATTCGTGCAAAAAATGTTAGCTTTAGCGATGCTTTTATTGTACTAAAATCAGGCGAGCCTTATGTTTTGAACATGAAAATTACAAAATATCCGCAATGCTATGTAGCCGAGCAACATGATCCGGCACGAGATAAAAAAGTATTACTCCATAAGAATCAAATTAACAGAATTTTTGGGAAAATGCAGGACAAGGGTTATTCGGTAATTCCATTAAATTTACATATAAGAAATGGAAAAATTAAATTAGATATTGCACTGGTAAAGGGGAAAACATTGTACGATAAAAGACATACAATAAAAGAACGAGATTTAAAGCGTGACTCAAGAAGGGGCGGAGATGAAACTTAATTTTGAAAATAATCTTTTGTTTTAACGAGCAGTTTATTTTTGTTTGAAAAATCTATTACTTCGTCGCAAATTTTTTTTGCAAACTCAAGGTCATGCGTTACAATAACACTTGTAATTCCATTTTCTTTGAGCGTCATCAATACTGACAATACTTCGCCTTTGGATATTTCATCAAGCGAAGCAGTTGGTTCGTCGATCAATAGAATTTTATTTTCACACATAAGGGATCTAATTATTGCAATTCTTTGTTTTTGTCCACCCGAAAGTTTTGCCGGATATTGAGTTAAAACGCTTTCTGGTATTGAAAAAAGTTCGATATATTTTTTTACATTTGCTGCTATTTTTTCGCTATCTTGATTGGTAAATTTTGCTGCGTATGTGATATTTTCAAGTGCCGTCATGTTATTAAAAAGATTGAAATCTTGAAATATAAAACCAAGACTGTGTCTGATTTTTTTGATATTTTTTTCTGATAAAATATCTTTAAATATCAAAATTCCTCCACTTGTTTTTTCTTCAAGTCCGCCGAGCATTTTCAAAAAAGTTGTTTTGCCACAGCCCGATTTTCCGATAATTCCCGTGCAAATTCCAGTCTTGATCGATAAATTAACATCTGTCATGATTATATTTTTACCGAATCTTTTTGATAAATTCTTACACTCAATTGCGACCATATTTAAAAAAATGTTTTTCAAGCAAGACCCCAATAATAAAAACCATCATGCACATTATATAGTAAGCCGCACCGGCAGTCAAAAGTGGTGCTATAAAATCATAGGTTTGAGATATTTGAACGTCTGCACGTCGCATTATATCATATTCACCGATCATAGATATAATTGCAGATTCTTTAATTAAAGAAATCAGTTCTTGAGTTAGAGATGGAAATATACTTCTAATTGCTTGTGGTGCAACTATATCTTTATATATATAGAATTTTGGTATATTTAGTGTTTTTGCTGCTAAAATTTGTCCATTTGGAACATTTTTAATTCCGGCACGTAAAATTTCAACTAAATATGCACTGGAATTGATACTGAAGGCTATAACTCCGGATATAAAAATTGATATTTCACGTCCGATTAATTTGGGAAGCAAAAAATAAATAAAAGTTAGCTGAACAAGAATTGGAATTCCACGTAAAATTGATACATAAGCTATTGCTATCGATCTTATGATTTTTATTTTCGAAAGCCGCATTGGAAGTATTATATTTGCAATTAAAAAACCAAGCAAGAATGCAGAAATTGCATATTTAATTGTCACGAGTGAGCCTTTTAATATCCAGATTATTGCTTTAAAATCGGTATTTTTGTTTTTATTACCCAACAAATTTTCTTTGACTATATAATCAATAACTCCATTATTTTTAAATTTAATAATTGCGTCATTTATCTCTTTTTTGTATTCAAAATTTTTCCTAAAAGCTATTGCATTTCCCCCACTTGACTTTATTTCCGGTATAAAATATTTAAATTCTCCATCCTTTATCATAGCAATTCCGGATAATTCATCGATTGCAAAAAAATCAATATCTCCGCGACGAAGATGATAAAGTCCAGCTGTAGCTTGTTTTACACCAAAGGAACTTGATCCAGATTTTTGTAAAATATTATTGATATCAAGCTCTTGCACGCTTCCAATTTGCACGCCTATTTTATTATTTGAAATCTTGCTTTGGTCGCATTTTTTTTCATTTTTACAAATAAAAATAGTTTTTGTATTATAATAAACTTTTGAAAAGTCAACGAGTTTTTCTCGTGCTTTTGTTTTGCTGAGCCCTGATATTGCTATATCAACTTTTCCTACGTTTAGTGAAGCAATTATGGATTTAAAATCCATTTGAACAAAGCGAAAAACAAGCCCTGTTTCAGCCGAAATTGCCTTAATTATATCGATATCTATACCATATAATTTTTCGTTTTCTATATACTCAAATGGTGGATAGTCCGGGGAAGTTGCAACGATTATTTCGCGTGCATTGGCATTTAGCGATGAAAAAATAGACACAAGGATGTAAATTTTCGCAACAAAGAAACGCACAAATATTAAATATTATCGTCAAATATTATATATATAATTTTATTGTCAAATTTTTATTGCAATTTATTTTGTAAAGAGTAAAAATTTAAAAAATTATACAAAATGGCATATATAGTAACTGAAAATTGCATAAAGTGTAAATACATGACTTGTGTTGAGGTTTGTCCGACTGACTGTTTTCACGAAGGTGAAAATATGTTAGTAATTAACCCTGATAACTGTATTGATTGTGGAGTTTGTCAGATTGAATGCGATGCAAATGCTATCTTTCCTGAAAGTGAGGAGTTATTAAATTGGATTGAGCTTAATAAGAAGTATTCACAAGTTTGGCAAAAAATTACCGAGCCAAAAAAATCTCCGAAAGATGCCGATAAATTTAATGGAGAAACTGGGAAGTTTGAAAAGTATTTTGAGGAAAATTTGAAATAATTACATTTCGATTTTTTGTTTGAGCGGTTCGATCGCAATTAAGCTTCCATTTTCAAGATATTCTAAAAATGCGCCGCCGCCGGTTGATACAAATGAAAATTCATCAGCAACACCGGACATTTTCGCGCAAAAGACAGCATCTCCGCCCCCAACTATTGACTTTACTTTTCCGATTCTTGTGAAATATGCGATAGATCTTGCGAGTGATTCGCTTCCGACGTTGAACGGACGAACTTCGTTTAGCCCCAAGGGTCCATTCCATATTACATTTTCCGAGCTTTTGATTTCATCATCTAGGAGTTTTAATGTTTGTATTCCGCAATCTAATATATAATCATCCTTCTCAACTTTTGACGCGTCCAAAACTTTACAGTTTAATGGAATCTTGAAAGACTTTGATGTCATGACATCTATTGGCAGTATTAATTTACATCCACTTTTTTTTGCTTTTTCAAGTATATCTTTTGCATTTTCTATTTGATCTTTTTCGCAAAGTGAAAAGCCTATTTCAAGATCCATTGCGGCAAAAAATGTATTTGCCATGCCGCCTGCAATAAAAATGCTTGAGCAGGTTTTCATCATATTTTCGACGAGTTTTATTTTTGAAGAAATCTTTGATCCACCAATGATGCAAAAAGTTTTTTTACTTTGGTCAAGGGTTTCGTCAATTTTTTTTACTTCATTTGCTAAGTTAAGTCCAGCGAAGGATGGTAAATATTTTGTTATTCCGTATAGAGATGCGTGTTTTCTATGCGAACAAGCAAAGGCATCATTTACGTATATTGTTCCGTAGTTTGCAAGTATTTGTGCAAAATGATCACTCCCTTCCTCTTCCTCTTTATAGAACCTAAGGTTTTCCAGCATGAAAACTTCCCCGGATTTTCCATTCTTTACAATTTTAACTGAATCTTCAGATTTTATTTCTTCGATAAAAGTTATTTTCGTATCAAGCATTTTTTCAAGCTCTTTGTGTATTGGTTTTAAGGAGTATTTTACATTTCTTTCGCCGTCTGGCCGACCAAAGTGGCTTGTAATAACAACTTTTGCGTGATTTAAAATTAAATATTTTATGGTTTGAATTGAAGCCTCAAGCTTTGTTTTATCCAAGATTTCAGCCCCATCTATTGGTACATTTAAGTCGCAACGGAGTAGGGCTGTTGTATTTGTTACTGTGTAATCAGATACAATATTCATGATAGATTATCTTCTGCTATCTTTTTTACTTCCTTTTGTAGCTTTTTTATTGGGCTGTCTAGTTACAACTTCAGGTTTAGGCTCTGGAGCTGGACTTGTTGTTACTGTTGTTGTTACAACTGTTTCATTTTGTGCAACTATTTTATTCGCATCAACAGGAGCAGCTTGAACTGGTTGAGCCATAGGATCAGCCGGATTTACCATAGCCTGTCCATTCGCATCAACAGGAGCAGCTTGAACTGGTTGAGCCATAGGATCAGCCGGATTTACCATAGCCTGTCCATTCGCATCCACAGGAGCAGCTTGAACTGGTTGAGCCATAGGATCAGCCGGGTTTGCTGGCATTACAAGTGTATCTTCTTGGTTTTGTCCTCCAACTAAAAATGGAGCAAATTTACCGATTGTTGAAGAAAGTCTTAATCCGAGTAGGAAAAATAGTAACATTAATAAGACGTTAATTAGCTTTTTCATATAGTTAAAATAGTAAAAATATAAGATATTAAAACACAAAAAAAATTATAGTCAACACTTTTTTTCTTGACTATTAATATACATTGTCATAGTTTTAACTGTTTATTAATTGGTATGGCTGTTGCGTCGAAGGAATTACAAAGAAAGACTCACATTTATAAGCTAAACAGTGGTGCGAGTCTTGATAGCTCAAATGCCTATGATCCAAAGAAATCCAGGGGATATCAAGAGAGTCAAATAAAGCAAAAGCAGCAGACAAGTGGTGTTATCGTGAAAGGTGATGGGGATAATGAGTTTAACAAACAAAATCAAAGCACTGAGCAGAAAGAGGTGAATGTTTTTGATGATCAAGAAGAAGAAGTTCCATCTCAAGCTAATGATAGCGATCTTGGTGGTGAAATTGAAGAGTTTGAAGAAGAAAATCCGCCACTAATCGATAAAGATCAAGAAGGTATTGATAGTGGTAAAAACCAAAAGAAAGTTCGCTTTGGGGACGAACAAGATGATGATCAGTTTCGGGATGCCACTGAAGAAGAGCAGATTAATGAAGGGGATCGAGAAGAAAATCTGATTGATGATAATCAAAGGGATAATACTGATACAAATGAACAAGAAGGGGGCGATGTTGCAGAAAACGAAGAAGAAAAGGGCGATGTCATGTCAATGGATCAGAGTGAAAAAAAAGACGCAAAAACTGATGGAAAAGATGATAAAGCTAAAAAAGATGATGATAACAAAAAATGGTACAATTCTCATCCAGCTTGGTTGATGCCCATTGCGGTTGCTGCAATGGCAGCGGCTGTAGGTGGTGCTTTGGCGCTAGGGCCTGGTTTGCTTGGGGCTATTGCATTTTATACTGCATGTGCTGTAGCTGGAGCGGCACTTTATGCTACTAAAGATATCTATAGCAAGCAGATAGAGCAAAATGCAGCAGTATCTGCACGAGCAAAGTTTGGCGTTGGCGCTGGTCTTGAGCAAGACAAAGATAAGCCCGTTAATGAAAAGGAAGATCAAAAAAGCCTGGAGGGAAAGAATGGTGATAAATCGGTAATGAATGAGAAAGATAGCCAAGAAGCAAAGGGGAACGATGATAAGCAGGGTTTAAAAAATCTAGATAATAAGCAAAAAATTCTAAAACAGGGAAGCGATATATTGAAAAATGGCAAAAAAGAAGCTGATAAAGATATGGGTAAAAATACAAATAATGCTAAAAATTTACAACAAAAGACCGATAAAAAGGTCAACGCACGAATTTAGGGCTAAAGTTTTTTACCTTGCTTTTTAATTTCCACTCTCTATACTTTGTGAAATATATTTTGCTATGCTTGAAAAACCAAGCTGGATAAGAGTTAAAGCGCCAACGTCACAAGGATATGCTGATGTTCGGGAGCTGATGCGTTCGAACAAGCTTCATACTGTTTGTGAAGAGGCGGCTTGTCCAAACATAGGAGAGTGTTGGGAGAAAAAGCATGCAACTTTTATGATTCTTGGTTCAATTTGCACTCGCGCTTGTAGATTTTGTAACGTTGCAACGGGAAAGCCCATGACGCTTGATCCGCATGAGCCTGAGAAGGTTGCAGAGTCTGTGAAGATTTTAGGTTTGAGGCATGTTGTTATAACATCGGTTGATAGGGATGATTTGGATGATGGTGGTGCTGAGCATTTTGCTCAAACTATTGCAAAAATTCGAGAAACTTCACCAAATACTACAATTGAAATTTTAACACCTGATTTTTTGCGAAAAGAGGAAAAAATTACGATAGATAGACTTGCGATTGACTTTCCACCGGACGTTTATAATCATAACATTGAAACAGTTCCTTCGCTCTATCCTTCAATTCGTCCCGGTGCGAGATATTTTAATTCGCTTAGTTTACTGCAAAAGGTGAAGGAGAAAAATCCGAATATTTTTACAAAATCCGGGCTTATGGTTGGACTTGGTGAGGAAAAAGAGGAAATTTTACAATTGATGGATGATTTACGCGCTGCTGGTATTGATTTCATCACAATCGGTCAATATTTACGTCCAACTGAAAAACACGCTGAAGTTAAAAAATATTACACGCTAGATGAATTTCGATATCTCGAAAGAATGGCTTGGATAAAGGGATTTTTAATGGTTTCAGCATCTCCGTTAACAAGATCTTCGTATCATGCAGATGCAGATTTTGAAAAGCTAAAAGCTGCAAGATCCAAGGGCAACTAGTTTTTATATATTAATTAGTTGTGTTATTTATTTCGCTAAAAACCAAATCAGAGGCAAGTTTTGCGAGGCAATTTATATATTTTTCATCTGTTTGTAATGCTGGCACACGAGTATAGCTTAAAACCGAGTGTTTATCGGCAATTTCTCTTAGTTCAATATCAAGCTCAAAAAGCGTTTCAGAGTGTTCGCTTGTGAATGCAGTCGGAAATAAAACAATACCCTTCTGGTCATTGCAGGCTTTGATAATTTCACTTTCGGTTGTGGGTTTCAACCACTTTTTGGGTCCAACTCTTGATTGATAGCAAAGCCTTGCATCAATTTCTTCACCAAGCGCTTTTTCAAGTTCACTTTTAATTAAAGAAAATCCCGTTTCTATCTGTTTTTGATAAGGATCTCCTTTTTGAATGATAGATTCGGGAAGCCCATGAGCGGAAAATAAAAACCTTACTTTTGATGTATCAAGTTTATCTTTTTGGAAACTCTTTAAGATCAGCTCGGAACAGGCTTTTATGTAGTTTTTATTATCATGATAATCTAAAATTTTAAAAACTTTTGATCCATTGTTATATTTCTTTTCAAGTTCATTCCATTTATCGAAAAAACTCTCAGTTGTTGTGGTAGAGTATTGTGGATAAAGCGGCATTAGTATTATATTTTGCGGGTCAAATTCTTCAAGTTGTGGCATGACATCTTCTAAAAACGGTGATGCATGTCGCATGGCATAAAAAACACGCCAATTAATGCTTTTATCGTCAAATTTTGAAAAATCTTTAAACAATCTATTTTGTAACGCGATTGCCTGATTTAATGTATTTTCGCCAAGTGGAGACTTTCCACCGAGCCTTTTATATATCTCAGTTGCCTTTCTTTTTCTTAGTTTTGATATAAATTTTGCAAGAAAAAAGCGTGGAATCGTTGGTATTGTTATTATTCTTTTATCAAAAAAAAGGCTAAATAAAAACTTTTCAACTTCCCGTAGTGAGTTAGGTCCACCAAGATTAAACAGTAAGACGCAAGATTTTATATTGACTTTATGTGGATCTTCTATCATAAATTAATACTGGATTTTTATTTTTTTTACTCTACTATAAAGATGTATTAACTTTTTAAAAGCAATGAAATTTTTTGCTTACATATTTTTTTTTCTACTCATAGTATCTTGCACGAGAAGAAATACAGCAAACGAGGACAATTGGTCGCGAAATGAAAGTTATAAAAAAGCATACGGAGATGTAAAAACGAGAATGCCAATACAAAATATTCCTTATGTTGTACGATCTGTTGAGGAAAACACGGGTAATAGCAGTAATGATCAATATGAAAAAGATCGAATGATGGATGACGCAAGATATAGTTATGCGCTTTATGAAAATGATGTTAATCAAATGAGAGACATCATGTCAAAGGTTACGGATAGAATCAAGACCCAGACGTATGATCAAGCTGGCGGAGTCAAATACATATATGATAAAAAAGCAGGAGATTATGTTGTGGATCCCGACTCTATGCCAAAATCAATTGATGTTCCAACACTTCAAGATAGATATAATGTGAATTCTCGCATGCACTACAAAACTTCCATTCCGGTTGATAATGCTTATGCGGTTTTGCAAATGCAATATGAGGGAT
>CANDYN010000034.1 GCA_947424985.1 Rickettsiales bacterium
AAAATGTCCATATTTCCAAGATTCTCCGTCGCTCCAAATGTCGATCTTATTTGGAAAATAAGGGTAGGGGCGGGCGTCGTAAGTCCATAAAAACGCGCGTTCTAAAAACTCACAAGAGTTAAAATATTCAAGGCTTGAAAAAATTGCAACTTTTTGCGCTCTCGTATCGATATTTCCCTTTGATAATCGTGGAAAACCCGAATCTTGTGAACCGCTTGAGAAAAAAACATTTGGCTCATTTGTTGCGCAATCAACGGATGGAAAGCCAAATTCCGTAAACCAAATTTTTTTCATTTTTGGTTGCCAAGCAGTTTTTATTCCATTTGGATTTGTATGAAAATTTTCCCAAAAATGCTTTATATTTTTCCAGGCATAATCTGGGCTTAGTGGATGTGGATTTACCTTATTCATCGAGTCTTGATAATAAAAATCAAAACCCTCACCACTTTGCCAAGCTTGTTTTATTATTTCGTTGTCATATACTGATTCAGACGAGTTTGTAAGTGGGAAATAGGCATCAATTCCGATACAATCAATTGCAGGGCAGGCCCAAAGTTTATCCATGTTGAACCAGCCTCCATCTGTATGGTGATATTCGCTCCAGTCCGCGGCATAAGTTACTTTTACGTTATTTCCGAGTATATTTTTTGCATCAATTGCGAGTTTTACAAGTTCATCTACCGCTTTAAAATTTCCGTTTCCATCTTGGATTTTGGTTAAATTTTTCATCTCACTTCCGATTATCAATGCATCAATTTTTCCTTGTAAAAGATTTGCATAATGCAATATAAATTTTCGATAACCACTTAGCTTTGTAAAAAAATTTTCAATATCTTCAAAATTTCCGCTGAGATTCCCACGCCAGGGTTTTCCTGGGACATCTATCATTAACATTGGGTAAAAACATATTTTTTTTCCGGCAATTTTTGCATTTTCAACATATCGTAAAATTGAAGAATCAGACGGAGTTCCACCGTATCTTAAATTATTATTTTCATCTCTTGAAACGGCTTCGAGTTGATCGCGGTTTTTTCCGGCAACCGAATATTCATCTGGGGTTGTTTTCGCGTTTTTATATTCAACCTTTGGTGTTATGCTGCAATTTTTTATATCTAAATTACTTCCAAACCAAGAACAAACAAGCGATATATATTCAAGATTTGGCAAGTCTTTGCACATTTTTTCAAAGCCAAGAATTGCATCTGATTTATTTTCCGCATTGTTTTGGTTTATCGCCTCGCTTTTTTCATATCCAATCGGAACTCCATTGAGATATCTTTGTTTCATTTTATATTGAATTTTTGTATCGTAAACAAATTCTCCACTACCGGGGATTACGCAAATAGATTTTATCATGGAATTTTGATTTTCAAGACTTTTTTTGCAAACAACATCGAACGAAAAATTTGGAATTCGTCCATCGTATCGATTTAACGAAAAATTTCTAATTACGACGTAGCAAAGTCCACGAAAAGCCGGTGTATTTTCGAACCCTTTATAACTTTGAATTGTTGGATTTGGAAGTTGATTTTCATCGCCTTTATAGATTGAAATATCAATTTCATTTTGATGAATTAGAGCGTCATCTGCATAAATATTTTCAATTTCAGCCTCACCTTTACATATCGCAATTGCAAGAGAGCTTGAATAATTTACGCTTTTTTCACCAGGAACGGTTTGTCCGTCTTTTGTTTGTGAGGATGCAGTCTGCGAAGTTTCTTTTTTAATTCCCGAAGTCCAAATTATATTTCCCGAGACTCTCATTTTTCCAAAAATTTCCGGAATAATTCGCCCATAGGTTGAAGTTTGCAGGGTTACATCTTTGATTTCAAAGTTATATTTATAATCTTTGTCATAAAAATTCAGTATATCTTTTGAAATATTTACAAGTTCTGGCGAAAAGGTTGCGCCGAGCAAGGAGGTTACAATTCCACCCGATGAAGTTGGTATTCCGGTCATTGACGACAGTGAAGATAGTCCCATAAAATAAAATCTTTTGGGCTTTTTATCTTGCCTATTTTTTATTTTGGGAAGCAGAAAATTAATTTTGCACAAAACTATCGCCGCCAAGCTCTTTTTTTAAGCAGTTTTTCCTATATTCATTGACACATACTAAATGTGCATCGTAAGTTTTTGTAAATCTATGTTTTTTGCTTCCATCTCCAATTGCAACGAAATATAGATAATCAGTTTTTGTTGGGTTTATACTTGCAAGAATTGCTTTTTTTGAAGGGGAGCAAATTGGTCCTTTGGGTAGTCCATATATGATATACGTATTGTAATCCTTTCCTGTTCTGATATCTTTTTTTGTTATAGATCTTCCAAAGTTTGTTGCACCATTCGTTGCTTCGTATATAATTGTCGGATCGGATTGCAATTTCATTCCTTTCTCAAGTCGATTTGTAAAAACCGAGGCCACAAGTCCAAATTCATCATCGTTATTCGTTTCTTTTTCAACAATTGAGGCAAAAATTAGCAAATCTTCTTTTGTTTTAAGCATTTTATTTTCATTTTTACTCCATGCGTCGTCAAGCAATTCGCTCATGTCTTTTTTCATTCTTTTTATGATATCATTTTTAGTCTCAAGTAGGTTATAAACGTATGTCTCGGGCATTAACTCACCCTCTTTTGCGTCAATTGAAATTTCACCACTACTATTTGTTTTATTTAAAATTTCAAACATTTGGATTTTGGTCAAACCTTCCGGAAAAGTTACAGATAGGGTATAATACTTATTGCTCGAAAGTAAATCTATAATTTCATAATAATTCATTCCTTTTTCGATTTTAAATCCACCGGCTTTTAATCTTTTTTCACTTGAGAGGAGATTTTTTATTTTATATGCCAAATGGAAAATTTTTGGGCTTGATATAACGCCTTTTTGTCTTAATTGTTCCGATATATTTGTTGAATTTTGTCCATGTTTTACTATAATTATAAAATCTATTCGTGATTTTTGCGTAGTGGGAATATATAGCAATATTGATAACGATACAATGAATGCCAGGCTGAGTAAAACAAGCGCTTTTTTTATCATAAAATAAAAAATAGTTGCATTTTATTAAAACGGTTTTATTTATAAGCAAGTTATTTTTATTTTTATGACAATAAAACTAGAACCTTTGCCCTATAGTAAAGATTCTTTATCTCCGTATATATCGGAAGAAACCCTGAGTTTTCATCACGATAAACATCACAAAGCATATTGTGATAACTTGAATAAATTGATCGACGGAAGCGATCTTGAGGACAAAGCACTTGAAGAAATTATAAAATTAACCTACAACGATTCTGCCAAAGTTGCGATTTTTAATAATGCAGCGCAGGTTTGGAATCACACTTTTTATTTTAAATGCATACATCCAAACGGTGGAGATGAGCCTTCGAGTGAGTTGGTTGTTGAGATTGAGAAAAGTTTTGGTTCTTTTGAAAATTTTAAAACTGAATTTAAAAATGCAGCTTTGACTCAGTTTGGATCAGGCTGGGCTTGGCTTGTTTATGAAAATAATGTTTTGAAGATTGTAAAAACTTCAAATGCAGCAACTCCAATTGCAATGGGGCAAATTCCTCTTTTGACGATTGACGTTTGGGAACACGCTTACTATTTGGATTATCAAAACAGAAGAGCAGATTACGTCGATGTCTTTTTATCAAAATTGATAAATTGGTCGTTTATTTTGGAAAATTTGCAAAATGCAAAGCAATTATAATAATCTATCAGATACGATCTTTGCACCAATAACTTCGCGATTTTCCGGTGCTGTTTGTGTTTTTAGAATCTCGGGTAACGATGCAACTTTGCTTGAGACTTTTTTATCTACAAAGAATTTGAAGTCAAATTTTTCAACTTTTGCAAGAGTCTTTGACGAAAGTGGGGAAATTTTGGACGAAGCTGTTGTGGTGTATTTTAAATCACCAAAATCTTTCACCGGACAAGATTGCATCGAAATTTCATTACATCAAAGTCAGTATATTTTTGATAAATTTTGTGATATTTTAACGAAAAATCTAGGTTTTAGAGTTGCGTTTAGGGGTGAATTTTTATATCGTGCTTTTGTAAATCAAAAAGTTAGCCTATCTAAAGCCGAATCTATAGATATTTTAATAAAATCTCAAACAAAATCGCAACATACCTTGGCGATTCGCGGAATAGATAATATAATTTCTCGGCAATATCAGATTTGGTATGATGAAATGGTAAAACTTTATTCGTTAATTGAGGCAAATATTGACTTTTCAGACCAGGAAATTCCAGCAGAAACCATCGCGTATATCGCCAATAGTTTAAAAAATTTGCAAAATAAAATGGAAGAAAGTGTTAAAAATGATGCTTTTTCCAAAATTATCGACGGAGTAAATATTGCAATTTTGGGTAAGGTTAATGCAGGAAAGTCGTCTTTGATTAACGCGATTTGCAATAAAAAAGTTTCAATTGTATCAGAAAAAGCCGGAACAACACGTGATATTGTTTCGTTCAAAATTGATGTTAAGGGGTATTTGGTAAATATTTTAGATACAGCCGGGATTCGTTTTGATAGTGAAGATGAAATTGAGAAAGAGGGTGTTGAAATGGCGCTTGACGCAGCGAAATCTGCAGATATTCGTATTTTTGTTTGTGAAAAAGGCGAATTTGATAGCAAAATTAAGCAAGATTTGCATCAAGAGGGCGATATTTTGGTTTGCTCAAAATTTGACATTTGTGAAGATTTCTCGGATGAATCATTTATCAAAATTAGCACAAAGAACGCATTTGGGCTTGATGTTTTAATGTTGCAAATAAAGGAAAAAATAGAGAAAAAACTCAACATTATGGATGAAAATTTTGCAATATCCGATAGACACAAAGCAATTTTAAAGAAAGCTTGTGAGGTTATTTCTTTGATCGATATTGAAGACTCTATTGAGATATTGGCAGAGGATTTTAGGATTTTATTAAATACAATGGGTGAGATTTTCGGATATAAATCAAACGACGACATCTTGGGTAATATTTTCTCAAAGTTTTGTATTGGAAAATAAAACTTGAAAAATATTTTTTTGGTATTAGATTTTCAAAAACGTATTTATTATATATATGGCCAGTTTATTATTTTATATATTTTCCGCTTTGATGCTTGTTTTTGCGATAGCTTCTCAGGAATTTAAAAATAATATAAACAGAGTTTTGTCTCTTGTTGTAACATTTTTTTGTGCAGCAATTTTGTGTGTAATGCTAAATGCAAGTTTTATAGCTACTATGCTGGTTGTAGTTTATATGGGTGCGATTGCGATGTTGTTTTTATTCGTTGTTATGATGATTGGTGATAGGGCAAGCGATTCGGACTTGGGAAATAGAAAAACTTTACCGATATTTGCATGTGTTATTGCTTTTGTTGCGGTGCTGTCTTCTATTTTTATGTCATCAAAGCCATTACTTTTTGGTGTACAATCTAGCCTTGATACACTTGGTATAGGAAAATTTATATACGAAGAAAATTACCAATCGCTATTTTTTATTGGCTTGACCCTTTTGGTTGGTTTGGTTGGTGCAGTTTTACTTACAATTGAATATAAAACAAGTCGTACTATTTTGATAAATTCGCATAAATCGAAAAATAAAGCGGACCTTGTACGTGGTGAATTTGGCTCAGGTATTGATTTTTAATAGATATGAATAATTATATACCAAAACATAAAAAGAAAAGTTTTATTCTTGAACATTTTTACTATTTAATTCTTTTTTCCTTGACTTTCTTTTCACTTGGATCAATTCGTGACGGTGGTATATTCTTAATATTTTCGCAATTTGATATAGCTGTCTTGTACTACTTTTTATCAAAAAAAGGTAAGCATATCTCTTTGACGTATGTTTGTCTTACGATGCTCTTGCATGAATCTTTCACCGGACAAAGCTATGGATCGGGTTTTATTGTATATTTATTTACAGTTTTTCTGAAAAATAAAATTTCAAATTCGCAGCTCGTGAAAAATTTTACGATCTTCAATAAACACGGATTTTTATTGTATATGATTTTACTTTCTTCGTTCTTAATTTTGGAATACTGTCTATTTTTAAGAGAATTTGCAAGTATTTGGCTTTTTTCATCCAAGGTGTTTATTTATATACTATTGTACCACTTATTTTTTGAAATTGAGCGGTTTGTTAAAGTAAAAGTATTCAAGATAAAAAGTTATACTTGAGATATTTTGTCTTGAAATAATTTTAATATTTTTATATTATCACGATTAGAAACTATAAATCCAAGGCCGTCTTGGATTTCATTTTGATCAAAATCTATCACCCCATTTAGGCCAATTTTTAAAATTGAATAGCCGGAGTTTTGCAAAAGTTCAAGCATAAAATCATCGTCCTTTGATTTCTTTAGCTTTATTAAAAAATCATTCTTATTGGATATAAATTCAATTAATTTGGCGTATTTATCGTCTGACATCGATACCGTTCTTCCTGCTGGCGTGATCTTCGGTAAATGTTTTAAATTACCAAAGCTTTCAACTATTACTCCAAAATTTGCTTCTTTTACGCTTTTTATTGTTTTTTTAACAAATCTTTTGTCGTTTACAGTTAGCATTCCATTTTTAAACTGCAAAAATTCGTCGATATTCGGGTTGTATATGTGTGCTTCTTTTAGCTCATCTATTCCTTCTTGAAATATGAAAGTCGCAATTGAAAAATCTCTCATTCCAAGTGAAAAACTTTTGATATTTGTAATCGGATCGATAAATATATTGTATTTCGGTCTATTTATTTCATACCCAAGCTTTGAAGAAATTTCAGAAAGACTCATTTTTTGAAGTTCTTCACCGAGAACTGTTCGTTCACGTCCAATGTGACTTATATCGGATCTTGGATAAAAGATTGATAACGATGCAATAAGTTCCGATGAAACTTTTTTGTATGCATGCGCTAAGAATTTATCGATATTGAAAAAGCTCGCACTTTGCATGCTTGCAATTTCTACTACGTCATGGATCAAAAATGCAGAAGCATCCTTAATTCCATCTTTCAAGTTATTCACTATTTTTCTTTTATTCATCGTTTCAAAAATCAATGCTAAAAATCTTTTTCTATTTTATTCTTTATAATTCCCTTATTGTAAAGATGATTACTTATATTGTCAAGATATTTTTCCAAATCTGACAATTTTTTTTCAAGAGTGTCGATTCCACCATCTTTTAAAAACTGCATGTATTCAGGGTTGATGTTTTTTTCCACCTTTAAATTCATATTTTAAATATACACAAGATCAATCTATTATTTAAAAAATAAGAATCAAGTTATTTTTTAGCTATTTTAAAAAATAATGTGAAACGCCTATCTGATATAGCTTTTGAGTGATATTTTGTTTTCTCGTAATAATGGATCAAATCAAAAACATCTTCCTCTTTTTTAACAATATGGTCGAGTTCGGCAAGTTGCTCTTTTATAAAGTCCTGATAGCTTGTGTCGTCAGTTGCGATTATAATTTGTCCATCTTTTTTGATTTTTGTAAGTAAAAAAGTTATATATTCACGAGTTAATAAGCGGCGCTTGTGGTGTCTTTTTTTCGGCCAAGGGTCTGGAAAGAGTATAAATATTTCATTCCATTCAAATTCATTGAGATTATCAATAAAAAGTCTTGCATCGTCATTTAGAAGCGAGATATTTTCAAGATTATTAGCTAAAACTTTTCGCGTTGTTGTAATAATTCCACCTTTATATGCGTCGATTCCAGTACAAAATGTTTGTTTGTTATTTTTGGCGTAATTTACAATAAAATCTCCACAGCCACAACCGATTTCAAGCATGAATTTTTCATATTTTTTACTGTTTGCAATTTGTAAAAACTTTTCCAGATTTATTTTTAATTTTTCATTAAAGTGCGATAAATACTCAGCATCGTCGCTCTTTTTCTTATATCTATTTGGCGAAAATGATTTTATGTATTTACTTATATTTTTTTGTGTTTCATCATTCATAAAAAGTTATTAAAATAAATATGCTTTATAGTAAAATCAAAAGTATTATTCTCAAGAACTTTCGTAATCATGATGAGATTTTTCTTGATCTTGGTGATAAAACGGAGAATATAATTGGATTAATTGACAAAAACGGAGCTGGTAAAACAAGCATTTTGGAGGCAATTTCCCTTCTTTCACCGGGCTATGGGATTAAAAATTCACAACTTTTAGAAATGGTAAAAAAAGACGCCTTGGAGCAAAACTTTTTAGTTTCAATAAATTTACAAACTGGGGACGATTTAGCTCATAAAGTTGATATTTTATACAAAGACGGAAAGAAAAAGATATTTATTAATGAGAAAGTAGCTTCAAGTCAGGGTGAGTTAAAAACTATTGTTGGAATGATTTGGCTTACGCCTGAAATACAAATTGACGTTGCGTTAAACCGCACTGCAAGGAGGAAATTTTTTGATCGAATGGTATTTAATTTTCATCAAAATCATGCGAAATTGTTAATTGATTATGATGCATTGCTCAAAGAAAGGCTAAAAGTTTTGGAAATGAATTCGGAAATTGCGAAAAATACCTGGCTTGATTCGCTTGAAAAGCAGATTTGTAGACTTTGTATCGATATTGCAAAAAACCGTCTACAATTTTTAAGCGAAGTGCGCGAAAATCTTTCAAAATTAAGTATGGATGTGGAATTTGATATATCTTGTGCCATTTGTGAAATTATAAAACAAGAAGGCGAGATTGCTGATGCATTTATCCTGCAAGAGCTTTATAAATTTCGTCAAAAAGATAAATTTTCATCACGAACTAACTTTGGCGTACATAGATATGATTTTTTGATAAAATATCTCAAAAATGGTTATTTAATCGACGTTTGCTCGAGTGGAGAGAGAAAATATCTAATAACGTGTTTCTTGCTTTGTGTTGCAAAAAGTATAATTTCATATACAAATCATGCGCCAATTGTGTTAATTGATGAGTTTTCTTCCTTTATTGACGCTGATTTTAAAGAAATTTTAATTTCAAAACTTGTTGAGCTTGATTGTCAAATTTGGCTTACCGGAGTTGAGATTCCAAATATTAATGAAGAAATTGCGGTGTTTAAAATTGATGATTTGAAGGTAGAAAAATGAAAGAAGTTAGAATTTATACGGATGGCGCTTGTAGCAAAAACCCCGGAAAAGGAGGGTGGGGTGCTGTTTTAATTTTTGGCGAAAAAGTTAAGGAAATAAGTGGATTTGAAGGGGAAGCTACGAATAATAAAATGGAAATAATGGCGGTTATTATGGCGCTTTCGGAGCTTAAAACTTCGTGCAAGGTAAAGCTTTTTTCGGATAGTAAATATGTTTTGGATGGGATCTCGGTTTGGATAAAGTCTTGGAAAAAAAATGGGTGGAAAACTGCAAATAAACAGCCGGTTAAAAACCAGGAACTTTGGCAAAAACTTGACGAATTGGCAAGTTTGCATGAGCTTGAATTCAATTGGGTTCGTGGTCATAATGGTGATTTTTACAATGAACTTGCTGATAAACTTGCCACTGATGCTATAAAGAATGCAAAAATTTAGTATCCATAAAAATCGAAAGCAATAATTGAAAGTCCATAGGAATTGAAATCAATATTGCAAATTATGTCGACTTTTTTTCCAACATGTGTTTTGATAAAATCTCCGATTTTAGTGAGATGGCAGCTAAAAACTATCGTATTTTGCCAAAGATATTTTTCACCATTTTTTTCAGTGCCCCTAAAAGATACTCTATAATGAATGTCTTTTAAAATTTTAAAATCAGCCAAAATTACGCCTTTGATTAAAAAATTTGGTTTTGG
>CANDYN010000035.1 GCA_947424985.1 Rickettsiales bacterium
TAAACGCAAAGAAGATCCTCACTATAGGTGAGGGAAAGAGGAAAATAATGAGTAAGATATCTTTACAGATATTTTGCACGATTGGGATTATTATTACGATCATTGTTGCGCTGAACACGATTTTAACGAAGAAATATGACCAGGACGCTAGTTTATTTGCTATTAAGTCTCAGGGGGGGTATTGAGAAAATGCTTATTTTGAATTTAAAAAATATGCTTGACAAATATTTTCGTTGGTGTTATTTTAGCTCATCATTATGTTCAAATTGTTAGTTGAATATTTTATAAAAAATGTATGAGTAATGAAATCGTAAAGTTAATAAGCAATGAATCAGAAAGACAGATTTATCGCAAATTTGCACTAAGCATGCCATTTGATGTTGTGGGGTTTGGCAAGGATCTTGGCATCAGTATTAGAGAAACGGAGAAACTACCAGCAAAAGTTAGTGGATTTATCAAACAGACTAATGGTACTACATCAATCTGTGTCAATAAACTTGAACCGCTACCAAGGAAGCGTTTTACAGTTGCTCATGAATTAGGACATTACTTTTTACACTCAGAAAGGCTTGCTGACGGAATTGTGGATGCGCTAAATAGAGATGGCACGGTGGATCCCATTGAAAATGAAGCAAATAATTTCGCGGCAAATCTGTTAATGCCGGAATTAACCTTTAGAGAGCTTTGGATGAAAGAAAACTGCTCTATTGATCATATGGCAAGATACTTTTTTGTATCTGAAAGCGCTATACTCACAAGAGCACGATTTTTACATTTAGCAAATGAAAACTCAAGTTATTTTGCTTAAAATATGATACCACCAAAAAAAGATTCAACTGGCCAGATTGACTCTGATGACTTAAATAGCTTCATAGGGCAATCTGCTGAAATGGATGACAAGCTACAACCGCATATCACAAGAAAGAATATTGCTGATATATATTGTAATATATTATTAACCCTTTTTCTTCCATGCAGCAAATATATCGCCTTGGGTATTGCCACTGCATATGCCATTAAACTCTTAAAATGCGATATAATACAAAAGTTAGTAAACTTAGTAGTAGAGCAAAAAGAGTCCATTAATATGTTAATAATATGTATAACGATTATATCTCTATATTTTATTAAGCACAAATGGGGAGAAAAGCATTAGTTTGTCGTAAACTATAGACTAAAGGTTATCATTATTGTCGTATATTTTTTCTATGTTCCCAAGTGAATTTTTCATAGCCAATTTGATGGCGTTTTTGGTATTTTTATCTGTGATGCTTTTCACGCTTTTTGGTGGGATGGATTTAGGGATTGGGATTTTATCGCCCTTTATGAGCAAACAGGACAGGAGGCTTGCGGTTTCATCGATTCATCCTTTTTGGGACATTAACGAGACATGGCTTTTGATGGCGGTTATTTTCCTTGTTTTGGGTTTTACGATGGCTTATGGGATTTTCATTTCGACTTTTTACATACCGACGATTGTATTTTTAGGGTTTGTTGTAATGAGAGGTTGTTCGATTGAATTAAACCATAAGGCAAAGGGACACGAGAGGGTTTGGGATTGGCTTTTATTTATTTCAAGCTTTGGAATAGTTTGGATTTTTGGGGTATTCATAGGGAATTTAGTCAATGGGTTAAACGTTAATGGGCACGGGGTTCACATAGGTGGATATGCAGCATTACGCAATCCGATTTCGCTTGTGAGTGGGCTTTTGAGCATTACGGGGTTTGCTCTTCTTGGTTCTTCTTGGACTTTAGTAAAATCAAGTGGGAGTTTAAACGCATTTTCAAAAAAGGCAATTAGGATTTTGGTTAGGATTTTATATCTTTTGTTGATTATATTTGTTACGCTGATCGCTTTCAAGGCTAGGGCTAGGGAATCTATTTTGGCTTCTGAGTGTAAAATGGTTGTATTTTTCTCAATGCTTTTCTTGGGTCAGGTAGTTCTTTTTGGGATATTAAAGGCATTAAAGCTTGGCCGGGAGAGGGTTGTTTTTGCGCTTTCGTATGTGTTTATATTAAGCTGTGGGATTGGGTTTGCATCGATTATATACCCTTATATTATACCTTACAAATTTACAATTTTCAGGCTGTTGAGGTTTGATTTATCTCTCATTGGGTCGGGGAAGATCTTGATTGCGATTATTGCTTTGGTTGTTTTAACGATATTTTATTTTTTAAAGAATTACAGGGTGTTTAGGGGGAAGATAGTGGAGGAGTTGCATTATTAAGTTTACAAGCTTTTTATCAAGAAAAATATTTCATCAGGCTATCCATAATTCCATCTGACGTTTCATCGCCTTTTTCATCTTGCGGCTTAGTATCTTCTTCATCTTTTGGTGGCGTTTTTGGTTTCGGTTTTTTTGTTTGATAGCCATCATCTTTTGGTTCGGAGCAGGGAATGATTTTTTCAGGGAGGAGCGACTTTTCGTTTAGAATACACGTTGTAACAAGGGTCAGTTTATCACTATTTCCAACTAGGGATTTTAGAAAGCGCATTCCATCTAGGGTTGCGTAGCCGTGAAGGTAATATAGAGACGCGGCAATTATGGATATTGTTACCGGATTTCCGAGGATAGATTTTACGATATAGGCAGCAATAGGTCCAACAAGTGGAACGACGCTAACTACATCTACAAAATTATTTTTTTTGCCCATTTTAAAAACAAACGTAATAGGTTATAATTACAAAAAAATAAAAGTAAATACTTGGGCTTGATTTTTATTTTTTTGTGGGCTAGATTTTGGTGGTAGTTTATAAAAAAATGGCACATTTTGACTTTCATGACAAATGCGTTTTAGTAACCGGTGCGACGGGCGGAATTGGCGGGGCTATATTTGACGAATTTTACAAGCACGGTGCGAGGGTTGTTGCAACTAGTACTTCGGAAGAGAAGCTTGAGAAGTTGTTAGCACAATATGCAGATAAATCAAGGGCTTTGGGGATTGTTGTAAACATGAAAAACAAGGATGAGGTTGAGGGGCTTTGTAAGATTGCGAATGAGAAGATGTCCGGGCTTGACATTATTGTTTGCAACGCGGGGATCACGAAGGACGGGCTTGCGATGAGAATGAAAACTGAGGATTTTTCGGAGGTTCTTGAGGTTAATTTAACTGCGAATTTTATTTTAAACCGTGAAGCGGGGAAGATCATGATGAAAAACCGTTCGGGACGTGTAATAAACATTGCATCGATAGTTGGTTTTGCGGGGAATTTCGGACAGGCAAATTACGTTGCATCGAAGGCCGGGCTTATTGGCATGACCAAGACTTTTGCGCTTGAGTTTGCGACACGTGGGGTTACTTATAACACGATTGCGCCGGGGTTTATCGAGACTGCGATGACGGAGGTAATACCCGACGCTGCGAAGGCTATGATCAAAGCAAAGATTCCGATGGGAGAGCAAGGAAAGCCTATTGACATTGCATTTGCGGCATTATTTTTAGCATCGGATTCAGCGAATTACGTTACGGGGACGACGATTCACGTGAATGGGGGAATGTACATGTAGATTTTATTTATATGCGTGAATATTTAATGGACAGTTTTTTAAAGAAATATGGGCCTGTAATTCTTCTTCTCACGCTTGGGATTGTAGTTTTACATTTTGGGACATTTTACGTATTAGAGTGGATTCTGGACATTACAAAAATAAAAGAGAGTGCAATGGGTTTTGACATTGCATCAGCGATTGTAATTCCATTTTTAGCTTGGCAGATTGCTTTACAAAAGGGGCAAATAAAAAAGCAAAGGAAGGAGCAAAAGGATTTAATATCTTTAACGGAGCAGGCTGCAAAAGCAGCGGTTTTTCAGGCTGATTTTGAATTTTACACGCATTATACAAAATTATTTGAAAACAATTTATTTTTCAAGGCGGGAATGGAATTATTAAAAACAGAGCGTTACGAGGAATGCAGAACAACTTTCAACAAGGATTGCGGAGAGGCTTGGATTGACGAGAAGGCGAAAAAATTTAACGAGGAGTGGATAGAATATACAGGGCATTTATTTCACACAGAGAAGGAGCATGAGAGGTTTAAGAGTGGATATTATTCAAAGGGGGACAATTATTTGCTTCGGAATGAGTATATAAAAGAGTATGAAAAATTATATTCGCTTCTTGAGTCTGAGAAGATGACGCATGTATTAACACATTTGGAGTATGGAAGGGTATATATACTTGCGGTTGAGGGTACGGAGAATGCAAACAAGTTTTACAGGGAGAATACTCGTGTCAGAATTAGGCAATCGTTTGCTCAGCATTAAAAACTTAGAGGCACAGTCCACCATTCCTCCTCTTGAAAAAAAAGGGGTGAGAGGGAAATAAAATTGCCCAATCTACACAATTTTATCAATAAACCCGCCACCTATAACCATTTCGCCTTCGTACATAACACAGGCTTGTCCGCGAGTTAGGGCACGTTCGGGGGTTTTTAGCTTTACGGAGTATCTATCTTGTTCGATACGGGTTATTATTGCAGGAATTTCAGGTTTTAGGGCACGGCAGACGACGTTACATTCGAAGGATTCCATTTTTTCAAATTTTTCAGACAAAAAGTTCATTTCGGAAATTTCAAATTCGGATTGAAAGAGATCTGAATCTCTTGCAACAAAAACTATATTTTTTTCAACATCTATTTTACTTACATAAAGCGGATCACCAAGCCCCCCTACTCCGATTCCGCGTCTTTGTCCGACGGTAAAAAAGACTGCGCCTTTATGTTGCCCGAGGAGTTCACCGGTTTTTTCCATTATTATTTCACCAGGTTTTTCGAGACTTTTATCAAATTTAAGGAGGAATTTTCCGTAGTCTCCATCGGGAATAAAGCATATATCTTGGCTTTCTTTTTTTTCAGCGGTAACAAGTCCGAGGGATTTTGCGATTTCACGGGTTTCGGCTTTTGTGAAATCTCCGAGTGGGAAAAGAGTTTGAGCGAGTTGATCTTTTGTTGTTGCAAAAAGGAAATAGCTTTGATCTTTAAGGGGGTCTTTTGCACGGAGCATTGAGATTTCACCATCTTTTTCGACACGACGAACATAATGTCCGGTTGCGATATATTTTATTCCAAGGTCTTTTGCAACAGAGAGCATGTCACGGAATTTAACGCTTTGGTTACAGCGGATACAGGGAATTGGGGTTGATCCGGATTTATAGCTTTCAACGAATTTATCTATTACATCTTTTTTAAAGGTTGATTCATAGTTAATTACATAGTGTTTTATTCCAAGATTTGCACAGACCATTTTTGCATCATAGGTATCTTTTGACCCGCAGCAGGTTTTGGAATTGGCAACAACTTTTTCTTGATTATAGAGTTGGAGGGTAACACCTATTACGTCCCAGCCTTGATTATGCAGGATTGCAGCAACGGTTGAGCTATCAACGCCACCGGACATTCCGACCATAACTGTTTTATCTTTCATTTTACAAAATATAGTTTAATTTAAAACTAAAGATATCTCCTCTTGACACGATTATATGATCATAAATTTTAACATCAATCGCTTCAAGGAGTTTACGAAGTTCATGTGTAATAGATATATCTTCTTTTGACGGTTCGGAGGATCGTGAGGGGTGATTATGCAGCAAGAGAATACTACTTGCACAAAGTTTGGTTACGTTTGAGATTATGGCTTTAAACTCGATGATCACTCTATCTGCAAAGCTATTAGAGGATTTTTCAAAGAACACGACTCTATCATTTGTATCAATATACAGGACAACGAAGCATTCGTAGTTTAGCGGACTGAGCGTCATTTGCCAATATTGTGCAATTTCTTCCCAGTTTTTAGCAATATTTTTGGACATAAAATTATCTCTCAGGGTTCCATCTATGAGATATCGCAGGACTGACAGGAAATCAATAATACGTTGGGACGTAGTGAACTGATCAACGCTTTGTTCATCTGCAAACAAAAGATTGCTTATACCATAAAATCGTTTAACCAGGGCTTTAAATTCATCTCCCGGAAAATCTCCATACAGTTTTATAGCAATATCATGCACAAAACTTTCAAATTTTGCATCTTCTCGAAACGATTCATTTTCTTTTTTTGGATGAATAATTTTAGGAATGAAGAGCGGTTCGAGTTCGGGAACTTCGGTTTCTATTTTTTTTTCTTCTTCGGTTTGAGTTTCCGTTAAGGTTTGTTTTAGGTTTGGGTTAAATGGAGAGAAGCGAGCCATATAGTTAAAATCTTTCTTTAATATAATCGGGTACCGTGATATCTTGGTTAACAATAACCTTGATTCTTGTACCCTGAGGCAGGGTTACTATTGGTTGGATCGACGAAGCGCCTTCGGTCAGTTTATTTGCGATATCTGTTGTATTACTAATCACGCTTTGCGCAGCAAGGTTTATTGGGTTTATATTTGTAGTTGAGACAGATCCATTACTATTTACGGTTTGGGTTTGTCCATTATTTCCGCCTGTAATTTTATCAAGAGCAACTGCCGTTCCGAGGTTTACAAAGCTTAGAAGGAGTGAATTTCCAAAGATTTCGGAGTATCTATTATCAACATCGGCTTCGATTCCAGCGCGTCCAAATTGATCTGAGGCATTTGCAGACACTGCAACTGAGACACCATCGGGTCTTATGAATCTGGTCCAGGTCATAGCGAGCCTTGATTGTCCTCTTACGACATTGGTATCATAGGTTCCATAGACACGAGTTCCTTTTGGGATAAGTATTTTAGTTCCGGCTTCACCAAAAACATCACGAGCAACAATACCACGAACAGGGCTTTTGAGTTGAGAATTGACTGCGGTTTCAAGGACAACATCGAGCATTTTTCCTTGAAGAATCATATTTTCAAGATTTGTCACTTGGGTCACGGTTGTATTTTTACCATCAACCCTATCACCTGCGGCTTCAACTAGTTTACTTTTATCGTATATAATGAAATCTTTATCACCGGTTAGGGCTTTTTTAGGTGAAGAGGACGAGCTTCCGCTTCCTCCACCGGCTTCACCGACAACAAACATTTTAAATTCTTTCTTTTTTTCAATAATTTGATCAGGATTACCGAGGTTTGTCGGCAAAGGCGGTGTGGCATCCGGCGCATCGATTACAGGAAGGGGTATTTCTTGTATTTCTTTTTTAGGTGCAAGGGGATCTTTCACCGGTTCAAATTGAAAATCAGGGAGATCAGGAAGGGCTGGGGCTTGGACACTTGGAACTTGTTGCGCTTTTGTTTCGGGATTAACATCGAACTGTTTGGTTTCAACGGGTTTATCGGCAACTTGCGCTCTTTGGGCGCCATCGAGAACGAGGTCTTCGGAGCCGGGGGTTGGTGGGATTTCAGCAAGGGCTTTTAGGGCGGCTTGATCCGGGGATGGGGCTTGCTGCGCTTCACCAGAGAAAAAAATTGAGTAAAACATAAAACCACCGCCCAAAACCACGGCAGCGATTTGGACATATCGTTTTATCATCTTTTTTTTATTTGAGGCTCCGCCGCTCGATTGTCCTTCTTCGACGTCTTCTTCAAATTCATTTTCTGTGATATCTCTTTTAGCTTTCATTAAGACAAACGCAGACAAAATTACACAATATTATAATATTTCAAACAGGCAAGCAAGACAAAGTATGCAAATGAGATTGGCATCAAGATTTTCCAATTAAGTTGCATAAGTTTATCATATCTATATCTTGGCAGGACGGCTCGAAGGAGAACGAACAGGTATAATACGAAGAACAATTTTGCGAAAAACCAGATTGGGGCAGGAATAAATGAAAGTGCATCACAGATTGGAAGCCAGCCACCGAGGAACAAGACCGTACAAAAAGTCGCCATGAGGGCAATGTTAAGATTTTCACCTAAGAAGAGGAGTACGAAGGGCATTGAGGAGTATTCTGTATTATATCCGGCCACGAGTTCGGATTCGGCTTCCGGGAGGTCGAACGGGTGTCTATTTGTTTCAGCAAGGATTGAGATAAAGAATATCACAAATACAGGAAACAATGGGACACAAAACCACATACCGCTTTGGGCTTCGACTATTTTCGTAAGATTTAGCGAGCCGGACATTAGGAGAACACAGAGAATACAGAATCCGATTGATATTTCGTATGAAATCATTTGGCTTGCGGAGCGAATTGCGCCCAGGAAGGCATATTTTGATTGACTCGCATATCCAGCGATTATCACTCCATAGACCGCCATTGAGGAAACTGCGAGGATATAGCTTACTCCGACGTTTATATCTGCGAAGACAAAGAATGGAAATGGGATTACGGCCCAACCGATTAGCGCGAGGGAGAAAGTTAGGATTGGTGCGGCGAAAAATAAAATTTTATGTGCATTTTCAGGAATTATTATTTCTTTATTCATTCCTTTTACGGCATCAGCAAAGGATTGAAGTAGTCCGAAGGGACCGACAACTTGAGGACCGACTCTTAGCTGTATTGAGCCAATAATTTTCCGTTCAGCCCAGACAAAAAAGGCAACAAATATTAACACGGGTAGTATAATACCCAGGGATTGAAATATCACAAAAAACACAGAATAATCTTGCATTCAAAGAAAATATCTTTTTCATAATAAATACAAAATTATTATATTCAAGTATGTTTTTTGACGAAAATTTAATTATCGACAAAATATTCGATAGATTCGGGGAATTAATTAAAAAAAATGAGCAAATTTTAATTTCGGTTTCGGGGGGGGTGGACAGCATTTTTTTGGCTTACATTATTGCCAGTTATTACAAAATAAACTACGACATTTCGAACGTTTTTTGTTTAATAATCGACCACGACTTACGCGAGAAAAGCAGGTACGACGCCAGTTTTGCGAGATCATTGCTTTTAAAAATGGGATATGAGAGAGTTGAAATAAAAAAATGGGAGCACGAAAAAATTCTCACGGGAGTTGAGGAAAAAGCACGAAATGCGAGACATGAAATTATCACAGAATTTTGCAACAAAAACGCAATAAAAAAAGTTTTTTTAGGGCATCATTTGGATGATCAACTTGAGACATTTTTAATGAACGCAATGAGGAAGTCGGGAACGGTTGGGTTGGGCGGAATGCTTGAAGTATCAGAAAGGAACGGATTATTGATTAATCGTCCGTTGCTTGGGGTTCCAAAGGCAAAGATCATTAAGTTTATGCAGGACAATAAGATTCCGTGGCGAGAAGACGAGACGAACGAGGATGAGAATTTCACTCGGAATAAGGTTCGCGCTTTAATCTCAAAGCTTGCGATAAGTGATGAGATTTACGACAAATTCGCGGGAACGATCAGTGCGATTCAGGACGTAAATTCTATGATATATGAGGAGCTTGATTCTTTTTTAGGAAGCAAAAAATGTAAGATTTTGGAAAATTCGATTGAGGTTAGTTCAAAGGCAATGCAGGGGCTTGCAAAACCGAAGAAGATTTATTTAATTTACAAGATTTGCGAGCGTTTGGGATGCGAAAAAAAACCAAGATTTGATCAGATTCAGGAGTTGATTTTTATTACATCATCGATTGGTAGTGTACAAAGAAAGCTTTATTTTTGTGGACTTGAAATACACCTGACGGAGGAGAGGGTTGTTTTTAGGGTTGGGGGATAGACAT
>CANDYN010000036.1 GCA_947424985.1 Rickettsiales bacterium
AATCCCACGCTCAGCTAACCAAATCGCATGAATCGCCTCAAGGATTTTCTCGTTTGACCTTTCCGGATCGTCGTTAAAATCTTCGAGACCGATAATCCAACTGTGAAAATCTGTATATCGAAGATTTACTATGTCAACATCAGGATATTTATCCTCAAGCGCTTCCGCAATTTCTCGTGAATCATTCCATTTCATATCTTCAAAGTATATTAACATTAATACCTGCGAAGTTTTTTTAAATTCAAGAAAAAAATCTTGATTTTTCTATTTGTATGATTTACAAATTTAGAGAAGTTATTTCATATTAAAAAATGTCTGAAAAAAAGAAGACAAAAGTTGTTTCAGTTGTAAATCAAAAAGGTGGAGTTGGAAAAACTACAACCGTGATAAACCTTGCAACGTCTCTCGCAGCAATTGGACAAAAAACTTTAATTTGTGATATAGATCCACAAGGGAACGCTTCAACGGGGATTGGAATTGCACAAAATAAAAGAGAGCTTGGAATATACGACGTCTTCTCGGAAAAAGCAAAGCTTTCCGATGTGATCATTACAACCGACGTATCGAGCCTTGATATTGTCTCAGCCAGTGTCGATTTAGCTGCGGCGGAAATTGAATTGGTTTCAAGGCAATTTGTCTTACGAGATGCAATGAGAGAGATCGATGGAATTTACGACGTTATTTTAATTGATTGCCCGCCTTCTCTTGGTATGCTTACAATTAACGCTTTATTCGCATCAAACTCAATTTTAATCCCTGTACAATGCGAATTTTTTGCGCTCGAAGGCTTGTCCCATCTAATGAAAACCTATGAAATCGTGTCCCTGAGCCACCCGAGTCTGGCTCTTGAAGGGATTTTACTTACTATGTACGACAAAAGAAATAATTTAACTCAAGAGGTTGAAAGGGAGGTTCGTGGAGTTTTTGGTGAAGCAGTTTATACAACAATAATTCCAAGAAATGTAAAAATTTCAGAATCACCATCTTATGGGCTTCCCGTTATGATGTATGACATAAACTGCCCGGGGTCTGCTGCTTATATCAATCTTGCAAGAGAGTTTGTTCGTCGTAATGGTATATCTTTTGAGTGAGAAATGAATGATAATATAAAAAAAGGAAAACTTGGAATGGGACTTGAAACGCTTCTCGGAATGCAAAATTTTAATGCCCAAAAGTCACAAACCGGAATTGATGTTTTAAGCCTTGATCTTATAATTCCAAATGACAATCAACCAAGAAAAGAGTTTGATACCGAAGGAATCATGAATCTTGCTGAATCAATTAAGCAAAACGGGGTTTTACAGCCAATTATTATTTGTCAAATCGAAGGAAATAAATTTATGATAATCGCAGGTGAACGAAGATTCCGTGCTGCAAAACTTGCCGGACTTTCTGAAATTCCGGTCGTAATTAAAGATGCAAGTGAAGAAAAAATGGCTATGATGTCAATTATTGAAAACATACAAAGAAGTGATTTGGGTGTACTAGAAGAAGCCGACGCATACCTAGCTTTAAAAGAAAAATTTAACCTAACACAAAATGAAATAGCACATAGACTTTCAAAAAACAGATCCCATATTGCAAACATGTTAAGGATTGCCTCAAGTGGAGATAAAGTGAAAAACTTTGTAAGAGAAAATGGAATATCCTATGGAATTTTAAAACTTGTTTGTGGACGGGATGATATTTTTGAAATTTTACAACTAACGGTCGATAATTGCCTTTCAGTTCGTGGACTTGAAAATTACCTAAAAACCGGAGAATTGCCGGAATTAGGAGAAGAAAGTAAAAGCAAAGTAAAAATTGAAGCAAAAAATATCGAAAAACCAAGTAGGGAATTTTTACAAAAAATCTCCCAAACACAAAGCCTAATACGCGGGAGAAGCGGACTTGCAATTAATTTAAAATTCGATGCAAAAGCAGAAGATGGAATTAAAATATCAATAAAAAGCGAAGAGCAACTCGATGAAGTTCTTAAAATTTTTGGAAGTTGATTTTCATTGCAATCTAAACGTTATTTTTTACACAATAATCAAGTAAATCCATCGCAATTGGTGCCGCTGAAATGGAACCCCAAATTCCTTGTTCAACCACTAAACCTATTGCATATTTCGGATCACTATAAGGTGCGTAACCAAAAAATAAACCGTGTGCAGCAAACTTATGCCCACGCATTTGCTCAGCCTCTATTCTTCTCGAAACAACCTGTGCTGTTCCTGTTTTCCCACAAATCTCCGAAGATGCAAAAACTTTTCCACGCGTAAAAAGCCCGCCACCTTCTTCGTTAATACACGCAAACATACCGTCTTGTGCAATTTTTAACGCCTCAGATTTCATATTTATACTATCAAAATCGCGAGCCTCAAGCGGTCTGTTTGAATTTAAAACATCCAAATTGTTATTTCGAATAAAATCCTTCCAAATATATGGAGAAACTTTCTTTCCGGATGCAATCCTCGCCGCATTAACCGCCATTTGTACAATATTTGCCTGAGAATACCCCTGTCCAATTGAGACGTTTATCGTATCACCCAAATACCAATGATCTTTTAATGCCTTCCTCTTCCATTCACGATTTGGAATACATCCCCTGCCCGCTTTTCCAATTCCAAGATCGTAAACCGTGTTATACCCAAGGTCTGTCGCATCTTCACAAAATTGATCAATATCCATTTTTAACCCAATTGAATAAAGATAAATATTGCAAGATTTTGAAACTGCATCTTTTAAATTGAGCAATCCATGTCCTTCTTTTTTATGACAATGGTATTTTCTTCCGGCGATCATAATATATCCCGGACAATAAATTTTCACGTTCGGATCCCATCCGTAATGAACAGCGCTTGCTGCAACACAAGGTTTTAAAATTGACCCGGGCGCATAAAGCCCTGAAATTGCACGATTTAAAAATGGCTTATTGGCGTTTGAATACATTGCCTCGTTAATCAAATCCGAAGAATCATTAAGTGAAAAAATATTCGGATCAAAAGATGGAAAAGAACAAAGCGACAAAACTTCACCGGTCTTGATATTGATAACACAAACGCCGCCCATTTTCCCGTCAAAATGCTCTGCTGCTCTTAGCTGCAAACCGGCATCCAAAGTTAATTTTATATCGTTACCCTCAACTTCATCTGACATCCTATTTTTGGAAATCACACTCCCACGAATATTTGTATTAACTCCATCAACTCCGTATCTCCCGGCAAGCCAAGAATTTTCCGCAAGCTCAACTCCGGACGAACCGATGTAATAATTTACATACCTATAAAGTTTTTTCAAGAGAGAACTCTGCGCCCCCTCAATCATGTCCTTACTGGCGTTTTTTACATACCCCAAAACATGTGCAAATGCATTTGAGAAATTGTAAAACCTTCTGTATGAATCTTGAATCTCAATCCCCTTTAAAAGCGGCAAATGAAATGAAAGCTTTTTGAATTCATCAAAATCAAGATTTTTATATATCATAACATCCATATATGGATTATTTTTTGCAAACCGAATTGCTTTCTTCAAAGCCTGTTCTATTTTTTCTTTATTTCCATTATAAAGCAAACTATAAGCTTTTTTTATCACATCCTGACCCTCCTGCGTATTTACCGATTCAGTAAATATAACAGACTTCGCGAGTCTTGATTCGGCTAAAATTTTTCCATTTCTGTCTAAAATATTCCCTCGCTTTGGAAGCCGAAAAAAGATCTTTACCCCATTTAATTTTGCTAACTCCTTATGTTTTTTGTGAGAAAAAATTTGTAAAAATCCAAGCCTTATAAATATTACAAAAAATAATATACTCTTGACAAATCCAACAACAAAAATGCGCCTGTTAAATGTATTTCGTTTTTGTATATCAAAGCTCATATTTTTATTTGCTTGTTTTTTATTTTTTTATATTGCAATATTGTTATAAACAAGTAAAATTTTATTTTCAATCTTTTTATGAGTAATTTTGCAAAGTCAATACCGATTCATACGGAGAGTGATTTTGAGGGAATGAGAAAGGCGGGAAAATTTGCCGCAAGCGTCCTTGATATGATTTTGGAATTCGTAAAAGTCGGAGTTACAACAAATAAAATAAATGAAATTTGCCACGAATACATAGTCTCACACAACGCAATTCCGGCGCCCCTTGGATACAAAGGATCAGGCGGAAATCCATTTCCAAAATCGCTTTGCACCTCAGTAAACAATGTTGTTTGTCATGGAATCCCAAGTGAGTATAAACTGCAAGAAGGTGATTCAGTCGCAATCGATGTAACAACAATTATCGATGGCTGGCACGGAGATACTTGCCGTACCTTTTTCGTTGGAGATTCATTTTTAGATAAAAAACAACACCAGGTTGCAAAAAAACTTACAAAAGTTACTTACGAAGCTATGATGCTCGCAATAAACTCGGTGAAACCCGGTGAAAGATTATCAAAGATCGGCGTTGTAATCCAGGAACATGCAAAAAAACACGGTTTTTCTGTCGTACAGGATTTTTGCGGACATGGAATCGGCAAAAAATTCCATACAGATCCGATGGTTCCGCACTATTTCGGACTTGATGTAGCGCCTTATACCAATAACGTAATTTTGCAAAAAGGAATGTTTTTTACAATAGAACCCATGATAAATGCCGGAAAATATCATATCGTGGTTTCAAAAAAAGACCATTGGACAGCGACAACAAAAGACAATAGCTTATCCGCACAGTTCGAGCATACAATTGGTGTTACGGACACAGGTTTTGAGATTTTTACCCTATCACAAAACGGAACAGGTTACCCAAAAATTTTGGATGATTTTAAACTATGATCGAAAGAATAAGGAGTATTATTTTTGATATTTGCTTTGCATTTGTTACGATTTTTTTCGCAATTTTCGGCTTTCCGCTTGGAATTTCAAAAAAATATTCCCCAATACTCGGAAAAGCGTGGGCAGAAACGGTTCTTTTTTTACTTGAAAAGATTTGTAAAATAAAATCAATTTGCAAAGATATCGACAAAATTTCCGCATGTAATCTCGTTTTATCAAAACATCAATCGGCCTGGGAAACAATATTCTTCCTCGCAAAAATTAAAAATGTAACATTTGTGATAAAAGAAGAGTTAACGAAAATCCCATTTTATGGCTGGTATTTAAAAAACATGGGCGCGATTACAGTAAAACGGAAAATTTCTCCATCTGAGTTAAAATCCATGAATAAAAAAATAAAAGATGCAATTTTAGACGGAAAAACGGTTGTAATTTTTCCACAAGGAACAAGGACAAATCCAGATTTAAATAATTGCGAAATCAGTTTTAAGTTAAATTGTCTTGAGATTTTTAAAACCATTTCAGGGAAAGTCGCTCTCATCGGACTCAATTCCGGAACATATTTTCCAAAAGGTTTCATGAAAGCAAAAAAAAGCGGTAACATCGTTGCCTCCCTTGCAGATATTTTACATATAGAGAAAAAAGAATGCGTAAAAATGGATAAGAATGAAATACTGAAACTGAAAAACGAAATCGCGAAGAAGATAGAGGATGAGTCTAGAGCGCTACTCGTAAAACATTGTTAATCAATCTCTATATTGTATTCACGAATTAACTTAGCCATCACTATTTTTAATTTAGATTCATTGCGCCTCTTTCTTTATTGAATCTTTTTTCTTCTTCCCAGTTGCCCTCAAATCAACTACCCCTCTTTGCTTTAACCCAACACAATAAAGAATCAGTAAAATCACCAAAGTAATTACAGCAAAAGTTATACGAATTATAAAAATTTGGTTATTTACGTCTTTTTTGTCGAAAACAGCGGTTAAAACATAGAAATATACGTTACTACCATTGGTTGATATTCCAGTAACATTCTTTTCTCCCCCAAATGGCAATCGTGAAGCTAAAAACCGACTATCTTTTTTTATTATAATATTTTCGCCATACTTATTAACCACTTCATTTGCCGTATTGCTATAATCTTGCCCACGATCAATTATTATATTACCATGTTGATCGGAAACTGCTAAATAGACAATGTTCTTGTAAAAATTAAAATTTTTATCCAAGATTTTTTGAATATCATCGCCGTGATATGAAACATCGAATATATAATCTGTATTTTTGTCATATAGAATTGCATTTTTTGTTACATTTCTTCTCGGTTTGTCTCTGGAATAAAGAGGCATGATAATTAGATTGTTTGGCTCTTTGTGAGCTTTTTTACAGGTATTAATTGTACTTATTGCCTTGCTTGACGACTGTCCGTTTAGTACAGATAAATTTTTATAATGGTCGTAATATTCATAGGTTGGATCCATTGCGCGACTGGTTGTCAGATAAAAGTAACCGTTTTTATCGTAAATTGTTATGGTTGGATTGTGCGTCTGCTCTTTGATTTTAATCAAATCATTTTTTGTCATTTTCGGATGAGCAGCGATATACTCTTTAACCAAAAGTACGGTATTGCCCGTTAAATTATCAAGCGAGATATCAATATCATTGATACCTTTTGCAACCCCTCTTGCAATTTCTGTATTCTTATCCAAAAACCCTTCATCCAAATATCTTTCATAAACTGAACATAGACAGATACTGGATAGTATAATAAATGCTATTATATACCTCATCCTCAATCTAATTATCATATTTATTCCAAAGACTATTTTTTCTTAACCTTCTTCCTCAAGTCAATAACCCCGTTTTGTTTTAGGCTGACACAATACAAAGTCAACAGGATGATTGCGATTATTACTACAGATGTTATGCGTATTACGGTAATATGACGATTTAATTTTTCTTTTATAAAAGATATCCTTAGAAGATAAAAATACGTATTATTATCGCCATTCATCGATATACCTTCAATATTGCGACTTCTACCAAATGGAATTTCTAATGTTAACATTTTATCCGCCGTAACATTAGAGCTATTAGACGACTTAGCTATTAATTCTGCATTGCCATAATTTAATATTGTAATCTCATTTACATCGTCGTTAACAATACTGTTATCTAATATTTTTTGCAAGTGTTCCCCGCTATAAGAAACATCGAGATATTTCTTTAATTTCACATCATAGAAAACGGCAAGTTTATTCGGTATATTTCTTGGCAAACTCAAAAATAACGGTGCAACTTTTACAACATGAGGACGCTCCTTGGAATCTAAAAACATATTATGCACAAATCTACATTGTCTCATGCGTTGCTCGGTTTTATATCTTTCTTTGTTGTCACATCTATTCATTGGAAATATTACATTTGTATCTTTATAGAAGTTATAATGTTCATAAGTCGGATCCATCGCTCTTCCTGTTGTTAAATAAAATCTTCCATCATCGCCAAATAAAGATATCGTAGACACGTTTGTTTCATTTTTAATTTTTATTAATTCTTCTCTTGTAATGTTACCACTAAGCAGCATGCGGTTTTGCAAATACCTCGTAGCATTTACAATTGATTCTGTCATGGAATTATCAATGTTTTCTATATTTTTGGCTATATTCTTTGCAATTTCATTGTTTCTTTCATAAAACTCTCCCCTCGCATGCATCTCATAAGCCATACAAAGTCCCAAAGCAAGAATAGCTAGTGCTGTAGCTATATACCTCATCCTCAATCTAACGATCATGTTTGCACCCAAAGACTATTTTTTCTTAACTTTTTTCCTCAAATCAACAATTCCATTTTGCTTCAAACCAACACAATAAAGAATTAACAATATCACCAAAGTAATTACAGCAAAAGTTATACGAATTATAAAAATTTGGTTATTTACGTCTTTTTTGTCGAAGACGGTGGTTAGGACGTAGAAGTATTCCCCAGCTTTGTTCGCATTTCCATTGTTTTTTTGCAAACAAACCTCTTTTTGCAACCCTCCAAATGGCATCCTTAATTCAAGATAATTTCTAGAGTTATTAATTATCATCTTTTCTTTATATCTTTCAAATGCGATTTTCTTTACCACCATATGATCTTTATCTATATTATACGAAACTATCTCAATTCCAGATGGGGTAGATAGGCCCATGTAAGATATATTGCTTTGCAAGCTAGCTTTGCGATTTATGATATCTACGAATGGTTGTCCATCGTAAGAAATATTAAAATACTTCTGAAAATTAACGTTCCAGGCAATTGATAATTTATTTGGAATATGCCTATTTTTGCTTTTATATATTGGCAAGGTTCTTGGTGTATCAGGGGCATATTCCATTTCTTGATACTGCGGACAAATATTGGTATTAAGTATTGAGAATGCTTTATAAAGAGGATAGTTTTTACCGCTTGTTAGGTGCGTTCCATCACTGTTTAAGTACATTGTTCCGTCTTTATTCCACATAGTCAATATGCTTACTTTTAGTTCGTTTCTTATTTTAACAAGATCTTCCTTTGTTTTGCTTGGCCTTAGCTTTTCAGTTGCAATCCATGCCTTCATATTATTTTCCAGGGCTTGAGTCATTGAGTTATCCAGCTCGGATATACCTTGCGCGACATTATGCATTATAACTGTATTCTTATCCAAAAACCCTTCATCCAAATATCTTTCATAAACTGAACATAGACAGATACTGGATAGTATAATAAATGCTATTATATACCTCATCCTCAATCTAACAATCATATTTATCAATCTGGTTATCTTTTTTCTTAATATGATTTCATATTTGTCAAGCCTTTTCTTCCTTATTTCACTGATTTTCTTTTGTAATCTCTCACGTATGTTGGTTTTTGCTTCTGCATTTTCTCTTTCAATCCCGCTCCCATCCTGATCTTCATAAAATTCATCAAACCCAAGTAAAGCTTTCTTTGCTTTTGGATAATACAGTTTTCCTTTCTCGCTTATTATTAGATTTTTATGTTCTTTTTCAAATAACTTCACACCCAATTTCGCTTCTAGTGAGGAAATTTGCAAAGAAATTGTTGACTCTGAAACTTCTTCTCTAATGGCGGCTTCTGCGATACTTTTACATTCAACCATTGCAACAAAACCCCTGAGCTGATCGAGTTTATTGCGTTTATAGGAATTTTTATGGATAGGCTTTGGTTTCATTTCTAATAATCGCAAGTGATAATAATATCATGACTTTGTATTATAAAACTTTTAAAATGCAAATTCTATGTTAAATTGACGTATTGGTTTATTTTATAATGAATAGGCTAATTTGTTTTTATATTTGTATTTTTTATTTATTCTATGTCTTACACTAAACAAGAACTACAACACTTTGCTCAAGAAGCTAAGATTCAATCGAAGCAATTGAAAGAACTTAGTATGCATTTTGAAAGTATAACCGATATTGAATTAAGGGATAAAATGATATATTTCATGGAAAGAGTTGGTGAATTTGCGGGTATGGAAATCAACCATAATGCGATTAAGGAGACATTAGTTAATGACAGTGTATTTGACATGATGGTGGGGGAATAAAAATATAATATAGTTCGCAATATAAAGAATTCTTGACTTTTATAAAGTCACGTGCATAATTATTTATAATGGTTGACGG
>CANDYN010000037.1 GCA_947424985.1 Rickettsiales bacterium
GATGGAGTTGATATAACAAATCTTCCAATGTATGTAAAAGCAAGAATTGGAATTGGATATTTACCCCAGGAGGCTTCTATTTTCCAGGGACTTACGACGGAAGAAAATATTATGGCTGTAATTGAAAATTTTATCGATGAAGAAGAAAAAAGACAGGAAAAGCTTGAAGAATTATTAACTGAATTTAAATTACACCATGTTAGAAAATCTTTATCGGTAGCTCTTTCAGGGGGCGAGAGAAGAAGACTTGAGATTGCAAGATTATTAGCATCTGATCCAAGTTTTGTTTTACTTGACGAGCCTTTTGCCGGAGTTGATCCGGTTTCGGTTTCCGGTGTTATTGCAATAATAAGAGGACTTGCAAAAAAAGGAATTGGCGTTGTAATTACAGATCATAATGCAAGAGAAATCTTAAAATCAGCTGATAAAATCGCAGTAATTTACGATGGACAAGTTCTTATAAGCGGTACAAAAGACGATATTTTAAAGAACCAAACAGTAACAGACGTTTATCTTGGAAAAGATTTTAACATATAATGTTCCACGTAGAACAATTTTGTTTTTTGGTAAAATATAAAGAAAATATCAGATATCTTACAAACAATTTATTTGTTTTTTAGTAAACAATGTTTTACGAACTATAAAAAGTATGTTGCACAAGTTATTTAAGTGAATATGTCTGATAGTAATTCAAAATTAGCCCTATTTGAGGGTAAGAAAGTAAGAAGCATTATGCACAAAGGTGAATTATACTTCTCGGTGATTGATGTTGTGGAAGTGTTATCAAGTAGCTCTATTCCAAAAAGATACTGGAGTGATTTAAAGGGTAAGCTTGAAAAAGAAGAGGGGTTTAATGAAGTGTACGAAAAAATCGTACGGTTGAAAATGCTTGCAGAAGACGGTAAAATGCGTGAAACAGATTGTGCCAACACTGAAACCGTCTTTCGTATAATCCAATCCATCCCGTCACCTAAAGCAGAGCCTTTTAAACGTTGGCTTGCAAAAGTTGGTTATGAACGCATCCAGGAAATTGAAGACCCGGAGCTTGCTCAAGATAGAATGAAATCAATGTATGAACAAAAAGGTTATCCTAAAGATTGGATTGATAAAAGACTTCGTGGAATGGCAATTCGCCAAAATCTAACAGATGAATGGAAGGAAAGGGGTGTAACACACGAAAAAGACTTTGCAATATTAACCGCAGAAATATCCAAAGCAACATTTGGAATGACACCGAGTGAATATAAAGCACTTAAAAGTCTAAAGAAGGAAAACCTGCGTGATCACATGACAGACCTTGAGTTAATATTCACAATGCTTGGTGAGAAAGTTACCACAGAAATTTCCGCCCAAGAAAAACCGAACACTTTTGACAAGAGTAAGAAAATTGCTAAACGAGGCGGTGTAGTTGCCGGGAATGCAAGGAAGGAGACCGAGAAAGAGCTAAAAAGAAGCGTAATTAGTGCGGATAATTTCAAACATCTTGAGGGAAATGGAAAAATAGAAGAGATTGAGAATGGTGAAAAGAAATTATGAATTTAGAAGTATGATCTTTGTAATTGTTCCACGTAGAACATTATTGTTTTTTACAATATCAAGAAAAATATTTGACATTTATATTACAAAGTGTAAATTGTGTTGGATAAATTGATTCTTTGTTTATCCGTTGATAAGGTTATATTTAATGTAAAGTGTTTATTATTAGGAAATTATATGAGTAACGATGGATTAAATATTGTTAAATATGAAAATGCAGTATTATATTTTCTGCATTATTGCAATAATAAATATCTTGGGATGACAAAATTATATAAATTGCTTTATTATTTAGACTTTATATCATTTAGAGATCATGGAAAATCTGTAACTGGCGATATATATCGTCGATTGCCTTATGGACCCGTTGGTATACAAGTTGAGGCAATACTAGAAGAGTTAGGGAGAAAAAATAGCATTGATAGTTCTAAAATTTCTAGTGAATACGATAAGGTTATATTTAATGTAAAAGATGGCGTTGATTTAATGGTGTTTACTGAAAAAGAAAGAATGTTATTAAAAAATATTAGTAACCATTTTTTACACTATACAACTGCTAAAATAGTAAACCAAAGTCATGCAGAAGCTCCTTGGTTGTATACAGATCCATTTCAAAAAATAGATTATAAATTTTCTGCTGATATAGATATTATATAGTCGTATGATTATCAATAAGACTGCAAAATATGATTTTTATTTTTCAAAACTACCCAGATGCGTTGAACACGATATTCAATCTTTTGAAACAGCATTAGAATCAAATTTATATAGAATTGAAGAGGCAATTAAAAGCAATATGCATCATAACGCTTGTACCAATAAATCAAAGTGCTTAACACAATTTTGTAAACCTTATTCTATTTGGAAATTATATATAGCACGAAAAACAGATCCAAATCCAAAGAAAGGATTTAGAGTTTATACTGCATATATTATTGCAGAACAAACTTGGTATTTGCACATAATATATCTAAAAAATGAATATGACAAACAAAAATCTAAGATAGAGAAGGATGAACAAGGGTTAACAAAAATTTATCACAATTTAAATCTATGTGAAAAAATAAAATTTTCACCGTTTCAATAAAAAATTCAAAGAAACATGAATGTGAACATCAACCCAAATTTGATGCTCAAATTGTTCCACGTAGAACAATTAAAAGTGTAACGGAAAATAAGTATAACTATATAACCCTTCTAAACAATTCCGGATTCAAGCTGATTATATTCTTGGTAAATTTGTTATAATTACGTTTTGCGAGTCTTCTTTCTTTACGTTCGTCTTGTCTCCAAGCACAGCCCTTTGCAATAGCTTCTTTTGCTTTTCTTAGGACATAATTAGGATCCATATCGGCATAACTACAAACGGTTAAAAAATCATCATTTTGTAAACTAAACCACGAAAATGCATCCAGTCTTGCGTTTTGATCTTCAGTTCTTTTTGAAAGAGTATAGCAATCGATCAAAGCTTGCATAACAACTCCGCGATAGAGAGAAACTTCACCTCTAGCAAACGGAAGGTTGTCGTAGTAACTATTATCATAAAAATCTTCACCCTTAATATCAAAAGAGCGATCTTCAAGATCTTCAAAAGTTTTTTCTGTCATATGTATTTTAAAATAATAATATCAAACTTAAATAGCTTGATTTATCTTTTGAAGTTTGGAAGCAAAATAGGGTTATATTTATATAAAAGTAAAATATCTAGACAAATCCTACGTTTGTTACTAGATTATGTATAAATATATTATGCAATGATTTCACTAAACTCAACGGCTGTGAGAGATATGCGAAGACCTGCCTCTTTTGTTTTGAGCTTCAAATTTAGCTTGATTGATTCCTTTTTCCATCGTTTTCATATTAACACCCTTGAGAGACTCAAGCGTTTCTTCTACGATATTTTTCGAAAACTTTCCTTTTACAATTTTTTCTTTTTCAGCTAGTCCAACAATTTTTTCGCTTTTCTTTTGTACTTTTTTTAGTTTTTCACCATTTCCCAGTATTTCAAGGTTTGGATCAAGTGATTGATTTTCAAGCTCAAGTTCTTCTTGTATAGCTTGTTCATCAAACTCTTGCTCTATATCTCTTAGTTTTTTATCACCATCGTCATTCTTTGGTTTTTTTGCTCTGCTATATTTTGAAACATCATCAATTGTATCAAGCACTGCATCAACCGTAGCATGCACAACGACTTTATTTAGTAATTTTACTATTAAAATTGATATTAGGGCAAAGATAAAAGATCCCGCTAAATAATACCAAAAGTCCAAGAAAAAACTCACAATATTTTAAACTAACCGATATTATTTAACATCAAATATTTAAGATTGTCAATAAAAAAGTAAAAATACCTTTATATTGGAAAAATTTGACAAATATAAAAAATATTGACAAAAGTTTGACACTGATTTACTTTATAAAAAACTAGATCCAGTTTATGATTTATGATTATTTTGACAATTTTGACGTATAAATAAATACTATAATAAATAGATATTATTATTTTATTTATACTTCAATTTAACTTGTTTTTTAACTAAAAATCTTTTCTCAATTAAGTGCCAAGATAAGAATGATAATATTAGAGTTAAAACTACAACTAGGGTTATTGAATTTAGAGTTCCATACTTATTAACAAATCCAGTTGATATAAGAGTTTGTATTATGGGAAAATGATAGATATATACTCCATAAGACAGATCTCCAATTTTTTCTGAAATATGTATTTTTAATGGAAAATATATTGCAAAATAAATTACATAAAATCCACAAATAACTGAGTCTAGTAGTTGATGAGCTTTTCCTGCTTGATGAAAATAAAGACACATAAATGCCGTTATACAAAAAGCAACTTTGTTGATTTTTGTTTTATGAAAGCGTTCTATGTAGTTTTTTGTGTAATATAAAAATCCTCCACACAAAAAGAATGTAACTGTTGCAAAGGGTGAATAACTTGGTCCAAATAAAGTTATTTTTATAACTTCTGGAAAATTGCTTAAGATGGTGTTGGAATATCTAATACAAAATAATTTAAACAAAGAAGATACAATGAATGATAAAGTTATTCCAAGAATGGGTCTTTTTCTAAAGAAATACAAAACTATTGGAACCATGATGTAAAATATAATTTCAATTTTTAAGCTCCATAAAGAGCCATTAACCCATCCTCCTTCTGGATTTCCTTCAAAAACGCCTGGAAGTCTGGGATGTGTAAAATTTACGAAAGAAAGATTTGCAATTGTAAATTTTAAAAGACTTTTTGAAAAATATTCGTTAAGTGGTAATTTTGTTAAAAATATTCCTAAGATCACACATAATGCTGTTAAAACATAAACAGCCGGTGCTATTCTTTTTGCTCTCTTTGTGAAGTAATCTTTTAGCGATTTTGATCTTTCATAGCTTGCAAAGATTAAATATCCGCTAATTACAAAAAAACATTCGACTGCTTTACCACCGTTTGGGATAAATGAGGTTTTAATTCCAAATATTAGAGCGCTATGAAATATTAAAACATGTAAGGCAAAAACAAGCCTTAAGATATTAAAATTGTTTGTCATGTTAGTTTAAAATGTAGTTTTTACTAAAATATAAAATATTATTGTCAAATTTATAAAATTGTATTGAATATTAATATTGTTAATTTAGACTAGTAAAAAACTTACTTGTTTTTATGAAAAAGATCGTAATAAGCATTATTGTATATAAAGCAGATCTTGAGATTTTGATGAAAAGTCTTGAAATTTTAAGTGTGAATAAGCAAGAAAATGATTTAAAGTTTATTGTAATTGATAACAATAATGGAGCTCAGATTGAAAGACTAAAATCCCAAATTGAAACAAGGTTTAGCAAAGAATTTTCATCAAGGTTTAGTTATATTTCTTCTCCAAATTTGGGTTATGGAAAGGGACATAATTTTGTTTTTGACAGTACAAAGTCTGAAGAGTTTGATTATTTTTTATGTGTAAATCCAGATGGGATTTTTCATCCGGATTGTATTAATAATCTTGTTTCTTTTGCAAAAGACAAAGAGGGGGTATTTGAAGCTATACAGCATCCGGTTGAACATCCAAAGGTTTATGACAAAAAAACATGGGAAACAAATTGGTGTTCGGGTGCTTGTATTATGTTTTCCAAGGAGTTGTTTAGTAAATTAGATGGATTTGATAAAGATTTGTTTATGTATTGTGAAGATGTTGATATTTCGTGGCGTGCTAGAAAAATTGGATATAGGTGTTATACTGTTGCTAATGCAAAATTTTCACACTATGTTGACACAAGTGAGCGTGATTTAACTTTTATGAAAACGCAAATGCTGACTTCCGGACTTATTTTAGCAATAAAGTATAATGCACCGGTTTTTGCAAAAATTTGTAAATTTAGATTAAAAAAATATCTATTAAAACAAGACATTGATAATATTTCAAAAAATATTATAAAATATACGGAAAACTATAAAAATATTGTAACATTTAGGCATTTATTTTATTTTTCTTCTGTAAGATGGTAGAGAGAAAAGTGTCAATAGTAATGAGAACTATTGGAAAGAGCGATATTGATAATGCTATTTTTAGTGTATATTGCAATTTGTATAGAGAAAAGGAAATAATTGTTGTGTATCAAGGTGAGGATTTATCTTTTGTTGATTATATTGAAAAATGTTTCAAAAGATATCCGGGTCTTGAATATAAAATAATTCACAATCAAGATATATCTTCTGATCAAAGAGCAAAGAATTTAAATTTAGGGCTTAAGGAGGCAACTGGACGATATATTTGCTTTTTGGACGATGATGACGAACTCTGTCCAAATCATTTACAAGATTTAATTTTAGCTGTAAAAGAAAGCGGTAAAGTTTGGGCAGTTGGGCAATATTGTGTAAAATTGATTGATGATAATTATACCCAAAAAATAAAAACCATAAAAAAAATAAATAATGCTTTTTTGGAGCTTTTTTATTTTCAAAATATTATTCCAATTCATGCTTATGTTTTTGATAGATTGGCATTAAAAAGTTTAAATATAGAACCAAAATTTGACGAAAAAATAGCTATTTTGGAAGATTATCTTTTTATTTTACAAACATTTATAAAAAACAATTTGACACCAAGAGTTATAAAAAAACCGGTTGCAAATTATATTATGATCAAAAATAAGACTTATGGGTTTAGGGTTAGAATGATTTTGAAATCACAAAGTCAATATTTAATAGATTTAGCAAAGAAGAATCTTTATACCTATGAATATATTTATAAACATATAAACGGGATGTTAAAAAAAAGAAAAATTATTGAATTATTTTTAATAGTTGCTTGGAAAACAAGAATAATGATTGTTAAGAGGATTTCAGAGGGTAAAATAAAGTTTGATGTTTCTATGGCAAAAACTTTGATTTATCTTGTTTATTCTGTGAACAAAGTTATTATTTTAAAAATATCAAGTGTTTTTATAAGGCTTTATCCTCAGATTTTAGGTAAGTGCGGATTTAAAATTTTTACATAAAAATTGTTTTAAAGCAAGTTATAATTTTATATTTGACTTTAATAATTTGATTCCTAAACTTGTTACGGAATTGTTTATTTTTCTATGCTAAATAAAGTTACTTTAATTGGAAATGTTGGATCTGAACCGACGGTTAGGGTTATGCAAAGTGGAGGGAAGGTTGCAAATATTTCTCTTGCAACGAGTGAAAGCTGGAAAGATAAAAATGGGGAAAGACAGGAGTCAACTGAGTGGCATAAGGTTGTCGTATATGGTGATAAACTTATAGACGTAATTGAAAAATATGTAAAGAAGGGATCGAAACTTTATGTTGAGGGAGCTATCAAGTCAGGAAAATATACGGATTCGACTGGTGTTGAAAGGAAAACTTATGAAATTGTTATTCAGGGTTTTGGATCTACGATTAAAATTCTTGATTCAAGAAACGATTCATCCGGTGGTTCTTTTTCAAAAAGCGAAGATAGTGATAGAATAGATAGCGGTTCGTCAAACAGTAAGTCAAACGATAGGATTGATTCATCTGTTTCGATTGACGATGATATTCCTTTTTAGAAATTGAGTTGTGTTTAAGTAGCAAGAAAGATTTTTTCTTATCAACCTTAATTTATAGCTGTTATAAAATTATTTTTTTAGATCTTGAGTTCCAATATTTTACTTGAAAATGTTTTTGTTGATGGGGTTAACCCGAGTGCAAAAAAATCAAGTATAAAGTCTATTTTTTTGGGTTTTGATAAAAGTATAAAAAGCAAAAAAATAAGCATCTTAAGGAATATAAATTTACATGTAAAACAAGGAGAAAGAATTGGAATTTTAGGAAAAAACGGAGCAGGGAAGACGTCTCTTGCAAAAACTATTTTGCAAACCTATCCGATTTCAAGTGGAAAAATTTCTGTTCAGGGGAGTTTTTTACCTGTTATAGATCTTGGTGCCGGGCTTAATGCCAATCTTTCAGGAAGATATAACATAAAACTTTTGTTTTTATATAGCGGAGTTTTGGATCAATATAATAAAGATATTGAAGAAAAAATTATTGAATTTTCCGGAATTGATAAAGAAAAACTTGATATACCCATAAAGCTTTATTCAATGGGAATGCGTGCGAGATTAATTTTTTCGACAACAATGTTTCAGCATGGAAATATATTAATTATGGATGAAGCTTTTGCAACTGGAGATAAGGATTTTATTAAAAAGTGCTATGAGTATATGTTAAAAAAATGGCAAGATGTTGATATAGGGATTACAATAAGTCATAATCTTGAGGAAATTAGAAAGCTTTGTGATTATTGCTATGTTTTAAACAAAGGGGAGATTGTGAATCAGGGAAAAACGGATGCAATGATAGAATTTTATGAATCTTGTTAGAATATGACCTTAGGAAGTATTAGAAATACAGTGCTTAATATGCAATATTGGGATAAGGTTATTATCTTATGTAGTGCAAAAATAGCTTCTTTATATGGACTTACTAAAGCCGGAAAATTTTGGATTGCAGCAAAGCCTTTGGTTCAGGTAACTTTTATTGGGTTTGTTTTTGGAAAAGTTATAAAAATAGAGCAAGAAAATTATCTAGCTTTTATCATGTATAACTTACTTTTATTGAATTTTATTTCGACTTCATTAACGGGATCAATTACTTCAATATTTGAACAATCCAGTGTTATTTCAAGATTTAATATTAATAAAACTCTTTTTCCAATAGTTGTTGTTGGGACAAATCTTTATATATATTGTATATCAATTGTTTCATGCGGAATTCTCGTTGCTTTGCTTTCAAATTTACCACTTCACTTTAATATGATATTTGCACCACTTTATTTTGGCTATATAGTTGTTACAATGTTTATAATTTGTTCAACTTTGTCGATTTTATATCCTTATTTTAAGGATATTTCGTATATCATAGAAAATGGAATTATGATTGGAATGTGGGTTACACCGATCTTTTATCCGATGTCAACAATGCCGGAAATTATGCAGAAACTTTCATATTTTAATCCGTTTTTTCTTTTGATAGTTCCATTTAACCAGATTATGCATTCGGGTATTTTACCAGATTTAAAAACTCATATTGCAATGA
>CANDYN010000038.1 GCA_947424985.1 Rickettsiales bacterium
TGTTAATGTAATAATAAAAGATATAATGAAAGAAAGTATAGATCAAGAGAAATCAAGAGTAGATTTAAACCAACCCCCAATCTCTACTTCAGCAGCAGAATCAATATGTCAATCAATACCAAAAACTTAAAGAGCAACAGCAAAATCAACAACGGGGACAATTTCACCAGCAGGTTGGGAAAAAACGGAGCAAGAGTCAAGATGGAAATGGTCTCAGATAAAAATAAAATCTATTTGATAGGGTTATCAAAATTTTTTTGAAAGCCAGGCATAGTTAATTTGATGCGAAGTATAACATAAATAGCTATTAAGTTGCGTATGACGCTCTTGAGAATCTCTCTGATGCGCATAATTCAAGTAATCCTTGACTTCCTAAAAATAACCATTATCTAAATATAAATCTATTATCAACAATGTTTGTCCAAACAGAAACTACGCCCAATGATAATGCCCTGAAATTTATTGCCGGTAATATCCCAATATCAAAAGAAAAACCCTATGATTTTCCAAACATTGCCTCAAGCGACGGCATCTCACAGCTTGCAAAAAAACTATTTGAAATAGGCAATATCAACCGTGTTTTTTACGGTTCAAATTTTATTACAATTACAAAAGACGAAACAACTGATTGGTCTGCGTTAAAACCACATATCTTTGCTACAATCGTTGAACACATGACAAATGGCTGGCCGATATTTGACGATGAAGATGAAAAAAGATCGGATTCTTCTGCACATAACGATTTCCATTCTCATGATACCCCTGAACTTGATCCAAAACTAAAAGAAGTTTTGAGTAAAAAGTTGGATTTGGAAGATCCGATTATTCGTGAAATCCTTGCACTCGTTGAAGAAAGAGTTCGCCCCGCAGTTGCAATGGACGGCGGAGATATTGTTGTAAAAGCCTTTTCTGATGGTATTGTTTATGTTCAAATGCTTGGTGCTTGTAACGGCTGCTCAAGCAGCTCCGCGACCCTTAAGGGTGGCGTTGAAACCATGCTAAAACACTATATCCCCGAAGTCAAAGAAGTCGTCGGAATTTGATCAAACTTGACTACTGAAAATAATACATGTATAAGTAAATATATTGTTTTACTTTATATGAATTTTGTAGGAATCACTTCAATGCTTGGAACGATAATGATAATAGCTTTTATTTTGCATTATATGGATCTGTTTGGAATCACCTCAATGCTTGGAAGTATAGTTATAATTGCCTTCCTTTTTTACCTAATTAGAGCTGTATTTGTCTCTGCTGTTCATGTAAGTTAGATTTTATACAGCACATATTTCCAGTTGTGATAATACTGGGCTGTGGTGAGAATGAATGGTCTACAACTCTTAATTGAGTCAAAATAATGAAAAAGCTGTATTAAATATTTTTCTTCTTGACTTATACTTTGTAATTCCCTAGATTATCTTTTTACAATTTATGAAACAGGAGCGGTATATCTCAATACAACAACGAATAATGGATTGCAAGGAGAGATTGAAAAGACAAGTAAGGGAGCTAATTTTCTTTGCAAATACCAAAGCCCTTAGGGATGAGTATAATAATAATTGGGATGGAGAAGGTCATTATAACGCGAACGAGATGACTAAATTTATGGAAGATAAGTGTCGTGAAATTTTGACATTTAATGAACGTGATATTTATTGTTATTATGAAGATAATAATCCGCTGCTAAATAAATTTTATGATGCTCTATTTTTAATTCGCAATCAAGTCATAATCGAAATTGCTGATTTGCAGTACGAACAAAGACTTGCAAAGCAAGCCTTTGCATTGAAAAATGTAGGTGTACAAGGTAGTCGATCTTCGGGAAAAGTGTTTAGAGAGGAAATACTACAGGAGCTACATTCTTTAAGCATACAAACGGATGACAATGGAATACTCTTGTCAGTTATACCATCTGATTTGTGTTCGGTGTACCAAATGTTAACCGAAGATAAATATTATCGTAATATTAATAATTTTATCGAAGTTGTATGTGAGCTGAATGGATTGGAAGTGGATGATGAAAGAATTGCAGAGAAGCAGAATGAAGTTGAGCAATACATTCAAGTGCTTCAAAATCAAATGCAAATTCAGCAACAGCAAATACCTCAACAAATACAGCAACCTTTCGTGCCAGCATATCAAGGCCAGGCGTTTTCAGAGCAGCAAATATTGGAAATTGAGCAATATGCTCAACAGCATCCAAGCTATCAATCTCAAATACAGCAAGATCAAACTCAATATCAGCAACAAATGCAATTACAAATAGCAAATAGACGGCTAAAACAGCAAATGCCTCAACAAATGCAATTTCAGCCACAGTTGCAGCAGATTGAAGAAGAGAAAAATGATAATCAACAGCAAAATAATTTGCAGCAATATCAACAGTCCCAACAAAATGTTTATAATAATTCTAACGGTAACAATACTCAGAAACCATTGCCTCCAACAAAAGCTATAAATAGACAATATATTAAAAGGACTGCCGGTGGAAATAATGGCAATGGTTACAGAAGAGAGTAAATTGCCAACAAATATATAATATAATCCGCATATTGTTTAAGGGATGTGGGTATATAGTTTATGGGATAAGATAATGTATCTAGTAATTACAACATGGAAACGTTCAGTATAAACTCGTCAAGCATTTTTCTCTTGACAGCCGAGCATCGCGAGCCCGTCAAGCTTTTTGATAAAAAAGCTTGACAACCCCAATTTTTTTTGATATGCAAAGTAAGCGGTAAGTTTAAATATGGCTTTTGGATACATAAAAAATAAATTTTTGCACCAAAGCATGGCAAGCAAGCCGGAGCAGTCTTATAGCATGGAAAAAATATTGATGGCTTTTTTTGATAAAGACATCGATAAACTACGTCTTTTGATGACAAGTCTTAACCCGTACGATAAAGCAGAAATCTTAAATAGTATATCAAATGATGATTTTATTTGGGCGATAAAAGATGTCTTTGATTTAGTTGAATCCGAAGCCCTAATTGAGCTAAATGAAAATAAAATTAGACTTATCTCGGATGAAATTGATAAAAATACCCTATCAAATGCACTTCTAAGGCTTGAAACGGACGATATATCATATTTTATCTCCCTTCTTGAGATCTTAAAACAACAAGAAATCTTACATTTAATGCCAAAAGACGAAAGAAAAGACGTAAAACTTTCCCTAACTTATACCAAAGACCAAGTCGGACGATTTATGGATATAGATTTTCTAACTTTTACAAAAGACGCGAGGGTTTCAGACGTAAAAATCTCCCTTGGGAACCAAGATTTGGCTGATGATTTATCGGAAGATACGCGAGATGTTTTTATATTGGATGAAAGCGGATCCTTAATTGGAACCGTAAGTTTGTTTTTGGTTTTGGTAAGTGATCATGATAAATCCTTGCTTTCTATATTAAATCCGGACTTTAAAACCGTTCATGACGTTGAAAATAAATCGGAAATTACATATATTTTTGGAAAATACAATCTAACCTCCCTTGCTGTCGTAGGTCGAGATGATAAAATAATTGGCGTTATATCGTCCGATGTTGCGAGGGAAGTTTTAGAAGATGAAAACAACAACAACATACTGCGTTTAAGTGGTATATCTGATAGCTATGATCAAGTCGGCGTTATAAGAAAATCCCTTTCAAGATTTGTTTGGCTTTTTGTAAATTTAGTTGCGTCCATTTGTGCCGCTAAAGTTATTGGGCAATTTGGTGTTACTCTTGCAAAAAACCCTCTTTTGGTGCTATTTTTACCCGTTGTTGCGTCGATCGGTGGAAACTCAGGTAATCAAGTTTCAGCTTTAATGATACGTATGATTGCAACCAAATCAATCAATAAATTAAACAAAACAGGGATATTTATAAGGGAATTTTTAAGTTCGTTCTTCTCTTCAGTTTTGATGATAATTATGGCCTTTGCGATAGGATATTTTATATCTCATTCATATTTAATTGCTTCCCTTTTTGGAATTTCAGTCGGTTTTAACGTATTGCTTTCTTCTATTTTTGGATTAATAATCCCATTTATTATGCGTAAAATGAATTTTGATCCTGTTTTAACCTCGTCAATTTTTGTAACCGCCTTGACAGACGCGAGCGGATTTTTTATATTTTTATATTTAATTTCAATATTTTTAAAATAGCTCTTGATTTTAAAAATATATGACAACATATCTCACATATCTTGTTTTTGTTTTATAGCTAGTAAAGTAAGTGTGTCTTTTGCATATCGTATTAATGAAGAAATAAAGGGAGTGCCGCAAGTTCGAATTATCGGAGAAAACACTCAAGGCGACGTTATGTCCTTTTTTGATGCAAGAGCTAAAGCAAAAGAACTTGGGCTTGATTTAATAGAAATCGCTCCGGAAGCGAACCCTCCGGTTTGTAAAATTGCTGACTTCGGGAAAATGAAATATGAAGCAAAAAGAAAAGAGCTTGAAAAAAAGAAAAATGCCAGAAGATTTGAAACAAAAGAAATAAGAATAAGCTCACATATTGAAAAACATGACTATGACGTAAAAATGCGACATGCAATTGAGTTTTTAAAATATGGACATAAAGTAAATTTTATGATGACGCTTTATGGAAGAGAAAATCAACATAAAGATATAGGTGTTGCAGTCTTCGCAAAAGCGAAACAAGAAATAGCCGAGATCGCTAAAATTGAGTCTGATATTAAGGTTGTAAAAAACAAGATTTTTATGCTAGCTGTTCCAAAATAAATTTTTTTATATGATAAAATACCTGTTTTTGACATTTACAATACTTTTTTCAAGCAAAGCTTTTGCTGTTGATCCAACTGATGTATTCGCAAATAACCCTATAACACAAACAACTCAGCCGTCAAAACAAGAAACGGCAAATGTCGAGTCATTAAAAGAGAAAATGGCTGCAATGCTAGGAACGGATCAGGGCGTTGAAGTATCCAAAAGAAAAGTTGATAGTGATATATCTCAAGAAAATTCAGATAGAGGTTTTTTGCCTAGGGCCCAAAAGGTTGTTTTGCCGAAAAACGCAGTATCTGCAACAACTTTGGCGAAAAATTCTCCACTTCGTGCAGCGTTAAATGATGCCTATGATGCATATAAAAATGAGAATGTTGAGGTTGCCTTAACGTATTATAAAAAAGCAAATCAACTTGATGATAAAAATATTGATGCTCTCTTTGGACTTGGTGCCTCTTATCAGCTCTTGGGGCAGAGTGATGATGCAATAAAAGCCTACGTTAAAGTTCTCGAAATAGATCCGGATTATTATCCTGCAAAAAACAATATGATTATATTAATTTCTGGAAATTCAGCGGAAAGAGCAATTAAAGAGCTTATGAAAATTAATGAAAAACATCCAAATAATGCCTTTGTTCTGGCTCAGATTGGAACCCTATTTTCATATAGTGAAAAATACAATGATGCAATATTCTATCTTGGAAAAGCGATTGAAAATGAACCGTCTAACCCGTTTTATGCCTATAATATGGCTGTAACTTTTGATCAAATGAAAAAATATAAAGAAGCGTATAATTATTACGACCACTCTCTTTCCCTGATAACAAGCTCGACTCTACTTGATAAAAATGTTATTTATGAAAGAATGACATTTTTGAGGAGTTGTATTGGTGTAAAATAAAGTCGTGATCTTAAGTATTGCAATACATTATATATTTCCGCCCATATTCTTCGCATATGCCTCAAAGTTTATGCGACATGTAACAAAAGTTTTTGTTAAAAATAAAAGCTATTTTTTTTATACAAATCAAGCTTTTACTTGGTCGTATTTTTTTCATAGACTTCGCGTTATATTTACAAAAAAGTTTGACAAAACCTCAATAACAATGTTTGCGGCAGGAACTTTGGTATATTATTTTCTGTTAATATTTCAAAAATTTTCTCCATTTTATGCTTTTATCGAGGCTATGCTTTTAATCTGTATAATTGCAAGCTGTATTATGGATATAAAAACTATGTCAATTGATTACTTCTTAAGCTATAGTGTATTGGCTCTTTGTGTTATAGCAAGCGGAATCTTATTTAAAGAAGTTAATTTTAATGATTTTGCTGAAAATATCTATTTCTTTTTAATCATTGGACTTGGTATTATTTTTTGGATTATTACAAAATTTTTCAAAAAAAATCTAATGGGAGGGGCAGATTTTGATTTTTTCCTTGGAATGGTCTTTTTCTTTAAAGGATATAATATATTTACTTTTATTATAATTGCTTGTGTTTTTGGAGTTTCAACTAAACTACTGATTAATAAAATTGATAAAAATAAAGTCAGGGTAAAAGAATTTCCATTTTTACCAGCGATATCTCTTGCTTTTTATTTTACACGAGTTTTTATAAATTGATGCTGATTTTTACATATTTAAATGAGTAAATACATTTTTATTATTTACATTTTGGTTTTTTTTGGAGTTAATTCCTGTGGGTTGCGAAGCTATGATCCTGAAACCGAGATGTCGAAAGAAGATTACGAAAGGAAACTTTCAAATAAAGCATTGGGAGAAGATGGAATTCGTATGTGTCGTGTTGAGCCTCCAATTCCAAGACTTTCAAAAATAGTTGCAGTGCCGGAAAATCCAAAATTCAATGAAGAAAAGATGATAAGTATAAGTGCAAACGAAGACGTTCCGATAATAGATCTGCTTTTGGAAATCGGAAGAATCGCCGATGTTGACGTCGTGGTTGATAAAAGAATTGAAGGCTCGATATTTCTAGCTATGAAAAATCGTCCATTGTTTGATGTTTTGGATAGAATTTGTGACTTCGCAGATTTACGATATGTTATGCAAAATGGCACAATAGTAATTGAATATGATGATCCATATTTGCACACATACGATGTAAGCTTTCTGAATATTAAAAGACAAAATTCTTCAAGTATAAATGTTTCTACGTCCGTTGTTGCTGGAGGCAGTATGAATGGTGGTTCATCAACCTCCCTTAGCTCAAGCTCACAAGATACCTTCTGGGAAGATGTAATGAAAAATATTACCCAAATCATAGCGGGAACTCAAAAAATTTCAGATACAAAAAGAGGAATTAGTAATCAAAATAATATGCAAGCTCAAATGTCAGGAAGCGATGGCTCTGATTCAAATAGTCCCTTTGGTGGAATTACAAATGCCTTGTCTGGTAATAATGCTACCGGAAATAATATGAATAATAACTTAAATGGCGGAAATAATGGAAGTGGTTCATCTGTTCTTGCAAATGGACAAAATGCCAATGGTGCAAGCGTTACTACGCCAGCTATGGCTACAGGGGATAGTGGTGGAGCCAGTAATACCAATATAAATATCAGTAAATCAACTGGACTCATGTCGGTTGTTACAAGCAGAAAAGGGCATGAAAAAATTGCGAAATATCTTCAAGAACTAAAAATCAAAACAACTGCGCAAGTGTTAATTGAGGTAAAGTTAGCTGAAGTTACTCTTAGTAAAGCTTATGCACTTGGTATAGATTGGAGTTATTTAAAAGGAGCTAACTCTATTGCAACAAGTGGACTCTCAACGCTTTCAAACCCCATATTAACTTTAAAAAGTACAAATGTAACAAGCTCAAATGAAACAATTACGAGTACGGTTAATATGCTTGAAACCTTTGGAACAACGAAAATTCTAGCAAGTCCGAGACTTATGGCTTTAAACAATCAGCAGGCGGTTTTAACTTTTGCAGATAATAGAGTTTTTTTTGAAATAAGTATTACCTCAAACGGAGCTGTCCTCAACACCGGAGGTGGTAGCGTTACTGCGCCAACTGTTAGCATTACTAGCTCTCCAAAAACAGTTCCCGTTGGAATAGTTTTAACTTTACAGCCATCAATCGACTTAAAAAACAAAAGTGTTATGCTAAGTGTCCGACCAACTTTATCTAGAGTAAAAGAATCAATAGAAGATCCGGGATTCAATTTTGCTGCAAAACAAGCAAAAGTTACAGATGTTCCAGCAAATATGATTCCAATTACATCAGTGCGTGAAATGGATTCAATTTTAAATATGAAAGATGGAGATATAATGATTATGGGAGGCTTTACTGAAAGAAGTTCAGAGATACATGAAAATGGAATCCCGGGACTCTCAAAGATACCGTTAATAGGTCGTCTATTTTCAAAAAAGACTGAAGAGATTAGTGTCAAAGAAATTGTGTTTATTATTAAAACAACAATTGTAAATGAAAATACTGATATACAAGAATACGATAAATATTTTTATAAAACGTTCTTTAGTGACCCTCGTGAACTTGTTTTCTAAGATTTATGGCAAGTTTTGAAACAAATGTATTAATTATTGGCTCAGGTGCAGCTGGATATACGGCAGCTATTTATGCAGCAAGGGCAAATCTAAAACCAATTTTGATCTCGGGAGAGCAGGTCGGTGGACAGCTTACAATTACAACCGATGTTGAAAACTATCCAGGATTTGAAAATACAATTCAAGGACCTTGGCTCATGGAACAAATGGAAAAACAAGTAAAAAACGTTGGTACGGACATAAGAGTTGGGATTATCTCAGAGGTAGATTTTTCAAAAAGACCTTTTGTATGTAAAACAAGCGAAGGAGATGAATATATTGCAAAAACTGTTATTATAGCAACAGGTGCTTCAGCGAAATGGCTTGGGCTTGAAAGTGAAATGAAGTTTCGTGGGCATGGAGTTTCCGGCTGTGCAACATGTGATGGATTTTTCTTTCGTAACAAAGTTGTTGCGGTAATTGGTGGTGGGAACACGGCCGTTGAAGAGGCTTTGTATTTAACAAATCATGCCTCAAAGGTATATTTGATACATAGAAAAGATACTCTGAGAGCAGAAAAAGTTTTGCAAGAAAGATTGTTTGCTAATGAAAAAGTGCTTCCGCTTTGGAATTTTGAAGTGGATGAATTTATTGGAAATG
>CANDYN010000039.1 GCA_947424985.1 Rickettsiales bacterium
AAATACAAAAACAGATTTATTTGTCAAATATTTTTTTCAATAAATCGTATCATACATTTCAAAATTTTCCATAACTCGCATAACATAGTCACGAGTTTGGGAGTATGTAATTGATTCAATCCAGTTAATAATTTCATCTTCTTGCATATAACTTGGGTCGCCAAAAGTGGCTTTCCATCGACGAATTGGAGCAGGGCCTGCGTTGTATGCAGCAAGAGCCATGATTTTATTTTGGTTAAAATTTGCAAGCATTTGCTTGATATAAATCATGCCAATTTTTATATTATATTCTTTATCGGTTAGCATTTTTTGAGCGGAATATTCAACCCCAAGTTGCTTTGAGATAATTTTTGCAGTTTCGGGAATAACTTGCATTAGTCCCATTGCGCCCTTATTGCTGATTGCGGAAATACTAAGTCCGCTTTCTTGTCGTATTATTGCCGAAGTTAAGCTATCAAGATCTGAAAAAACTTTTGGATATGAAACTTTTGGTATAAAGATTCCAAATCTTGTAGCATATCTCGCAATGGGCATTAGATCATACTTTTTAAGCACAAGACTTGAGTTATAAAGAGTATTTAATATTTCATCCTTTGAAAGATTGACAAGGGAATCTTGAATAAGCAAAAGCGAAAATTCTTCAAGTCCATATTTATTTAGTAAAACCCCGGTTTTAAATAAAGAATTTTGATTCTTTTTTGCCAAAGTCTCACCTGTTATGTAATTATCAATCTCGTCTTTTAATCTTTTTCCAAGCTTTTTAATTGCCGCTTGTCCGTAAAAAGTTGTTGGATAATTTGCTGCTTTTTGGTAATAAGATATTGAATTGCTAAAATCACTCATTTTCTCATAAGTTCTTGCAAGCCAATAATTACCACGCGAAGCGGAGAGTGCAAAGCTACTGTTATCCAGAATATTTTGAAAATACTTAACAGCTTCTTTTGGTTTGTTTAAAAATTCAAGATTTATCCAGCCTAAGTACCATTGATGTGAAACAAGAGCTTCTCTCGATTTTGGCGTAAATGCTTTTAATATTTCAATAGCATGGTTATATTTTTTTTGTGACATTAATTCAACCGTTGCCAGTTTTTGATTTACAAACATAGCGTCGTCTATGAGATTATCTTGGATTTTAATTTTTGATAAAAACTTTATTGCATATTCAGATTTTCCTGCTGCAATCATACAGTTTGCAAGTAAAATATTTAGTCCATCATCTTGTGATTTGATTGAGTATATAGTATCGAATATACTTTGTGGATATTTCTTAATATTTTGGCAGATCTTTGCGATTTTTATTTTTTCTTCGTTCTCCTCCTTTACTTTTATACTCGTTGTCAGGAAGTTATTTATTTTTTCTGCTGATTTAAAGTTTTTTCTTAAAAGCAATTGCAATATTTTTTTATTAAATACTTCGACATCGAAATATTTTTTATATTTTAAGAAAAATGCAATCTCTAGTTTATCAGAATCAAAGGTGTGATTGATCCAGATTAATTTTACAATTTCGGGTAAATTTGGATGAGAAAATAACTCCACTTCGGCGCTATTTAATAGTGATAAGAGTAAATATAAATCTTTATATTTCATTTGTTTGAGCTCGATTTTGTCAAATATGTTATACATTAAATCGCTCGATATTGTTTTATTGTTGTTACTCAGCTTTGAAATTGCATAGGTTAAAATTGTTATTTTTGCTTGATTGTTTAAGTTTTTTGAGGAATTGATTATATGAGATAGATACTTCTCACCGAGAGTTTTATCAAAAGTTATTATAATTGATGATAGGATTTCATAGTCTAGTTCAAGTTTTTTGCAATTTCCAGTGTCAAAGCAATCTGAGATTTTTGAATATGAATGGTTCATTTCCTGTTTTATGTCCGCCCTTAAGGCTTGCGTTGTAAAGCAAAAAATTATTAAATATATATAGATATTTATTTTTTTCACTTTAAACATAGACAATCAGTATTTTATTATGAGCGAAAGCGTTAAAACTAAAACAATATTTGTATCTATTTGTGGCAAACCAAATGTTGGAAAGTCAAGTCTTTTAAATAAATTGTTACAAGAGAATTTAAGCGTTGTGACGTACAAAGCCCAGACTACGCGAAACGCAATTCGTGGAATTTTAACCAAAGGAGACGTTCAAATTGTTTTTACGGATACGCCTGGGATTATGAAAGATCCAAAGGATAATTTACAGGCTGTAATCAAGAAAAACGCATACAGTGGAGTTCGTGGAGCAGATTTGGCAATTTTTGTTGTTGATGCCGAGTCCGGCTTTGCACAAGGAATGATAGATCTTGCGACAACAATAAAAGGTCATGTTGGAAAAATGATTTGCGTTATAAACAAAATCGACAGAGTTAAGGAAAATCAAAAGAAATATGAAATGGCGCAAAATGCTTTTAACAGTGAACTTTTTGAGGAAATTTTCCCAATTTCAGTATTAAATGGTGATAATCTTGATTTACTTGAACAATATATTATAAGTCAAGCAAAAGAGGGCGTTTGGCATTATGATCCGGAGGATATAACGGATCGTCCAAATGTTTTTGTTGCATCGGAAATTACTCGTGGGATTATTTTTGAAAAAACAAAGGAAGAGGTGCCGTATGGAGTTGATATTTTCACGCCCGTTTTTACTTTTCACGATGGATTTATTGAAATTATGCAAGACATTATTTGTATACGTGAATCTCAAAAAGGAATATTAATCGGAGAACACGGGAAAATGGTAAAATCAATAAGACTTGAGGCGGAGAAAAGATTGTCCGAATTTTACCATCTTCCAATTAAACTTGAATTAATGGTAAAAGTTCGGGAAGATTGGATTAAAAAGCTTGTGGAGGAGAGATAAATATTTGCATATTAGAATAATGCGATTATTATTCATGTGTAATTTATTAAAAGAATATGCAAAATCAACAAAGAAAGCAAGAAAAGATTGTAACAGCGCTTTCAAGGCAGCCAAGTAAATCTTTATCATATCAAGGTCTATTCAGAGTGTTTGCATTTCCAATAGTTTTGTTTAACAGGGGTGTTACTGGATATCCTTTGAACAAAGAAGAAGAGTCAAGGGTGGATGAGATTTTTGCATTAACATCACAAAAATTTCCTGATCCGAAAAGTCAAGATATTATTAATCAAGCCAAGGACAATGTCGCTTTTTATTTTAGTCCAGACAAAAATTTTTATGATGGTAGTGATAACCGCGCTATAACGAAAATATTGAAAAATAATGCATTGACGGCGGATGATTTTTGGACTCAGGGAAGAATGTGTGGCGCAGAAGAAACGCCAGAATTTAAAATAGAAGATAAGCCAATAATGACAAATGCTATATCTTTGGGTCAAAAATATAAAGAAAAGTATAATTTAGAAGCTGCTGATGAGATGTTTCGTCAAATGCGACTTACAACAGATGAGCAGCAACTCTTTCTTGCCAAAGTAGCAGATAAAATGTGTGATACGGTAAATAGAATATTGCCCAATCCTAATGATTTATCTGATAAAGATGAAATTCGTAGAGCGGTAGATGGAAAAATAAAATACATGCACAATCTTCTTAATAAAGATAAAATATTAAATGCAGATGGTGATCTATTGAGAGAATTTCATTATTCAGTAATAAAATTTACAGATTCAGTGGTAAATTTACAACAAAGTGAAGACTATATAAATGCTATTAATGGAAAGTATATTTCGTGGGATGATGCAAAAGAAAATGATGCTTGTATATCAGATCTTATTGAGCGGTTACACGACAAAGTATCTATGCTAAGTCTTGGTCATACTACAGATCTTATATCCAGGATTGATAATCAAATGCATTTTTCATTTAAACAAATGAAAGATGAAAATACGTCAAAAGAGCTTCAAGATAAGTTATATAGTATTACGCAAGATTTTATAGATGCAAACTTAACTATGCAAGATAAAATTGACGCATCACGGGAAAGGAGCGATAGCCAACAGGCATTAAAAGAGCTTTCACAATCGACTCATCAAAATATATATAATACAATATATAGCGATAATGAGGAGCTTACAAAGGCTTATGTGGAATATGAAGATTGTGTTAAAAATGCTATAATTGAGGATTTACCAAGAGAAAATTGTAATATGCAACGAGAGGAGATTAAGAGGCAAAGGCAGCGCAATGGTAAAAAGGATGGTCCTTCGTGTTGATCTGTGAAATAGGGCTATTAAATTTCTCGCTTAACAAGCGAGATTTAAGAAAAGTTATCAAATATTTCTCGATTAATAAAGGTTTTTATAAGTAAAATAAATTTTTGCTTGACACATAGGCAATGAGCATTTCAAGTATTTCTTGACAATTGATTTTTTGGTGCTATAAGTTTTATAAATTGCTTATTTTATGAAGAAAATTTCATTTCTAGCTGTGTTGCTTTTATTGTTTTCGTCAAACGCGAGGGCTGATGGCGTTGTCGCAAGTCCTTATATTGGAGTAGATTTATCTTTGTCGAAATATAATTTTGCAAATCATAATGGGATTAATTATTCAAGTGCAATGCCCAGTAGTTATAAAAGCTTGGGTTTTCTTTTTGGCCTTGATTTACATGAATTTTTTGGTCTTGAATTTGGTTATTCATCAAGTGGAAATGAGTCTCGATCGCTTGGCGGACAAAATGGGATTGATTCGTTACAATCAAAAATTACTATGATGCGATATGATTTAATCTTAAAACTTAGACCGCAAGGGCAAGATTTTACAATTGTTGGGATATTGGGGTTACTTCAAGGAATAGCTTCGGTAAATATTACAGGAAATTCGATTGATGGAAGGTTCAAGCAAGGTGGATATTCTTCCGGATATGAATACGGTTTTGGACTTTGGAAAGATTTCGACAGCAGATTTTTCGGAAAAGCTGAATATAGAAAACAAGAAATTGACTTTGGCGGGATTGCGTCAGGTGGGAAGGTTTATACTTTAGGGATTGGGTTTAGGTTTTAAGTATTTCCTTTTCAAAGTCATTGTAATGATCTGTTATTAGTGCATCTAAAAGCTTATCTTGTTGTTTTAATTTTCCATTCTCTTTATCTTTTTGATATTTCATAATTTTACCACTTAACCATAAAAACTTGTCGACAAGGCGATAGATTGAAATTTCTTCGTGCAATCCATCAATTTTTAATGTAATTGGCTCTGATAAATTGTTAATTTTAAGTTTTTCTTTAATAAACTTTTCGATTCCAGCTTTTACGTTTTCATAACTGTTGCCACATTTTAATGCCTTTCTTACATGATTATCATAAATTGGACAGGCATCTTTCCATAATTGATTGGCTTCAAAACGCCAATGAGAAAATTTTGAAAGGAAGGAAGGATAATTTCTATCAATTTCTATTTTTTCATTCTTCGATTTATTCAATTTAACCTGCTCCTTTAAATTAAGAATTTCTTTATTTACATCTTCAGAGGTATGAAAATTACAATAATCGTTTATAACTTCATTAAGATGCGTATCGTGAACAAAAGCACTATACATTTCATTTAAGATAAAACCTCTAACTCTATTTGAAAAGATGGCATCATTTTTATGATTAAAAATAAAATACAAAGCTCGATCATTTTCAACATACGGTGTATATTTCGCCCATACATCTATATAAAATTTTCTTAAAATTTCCAAGTTAATCTTTTCTTTTGGAATCATTGTATTGATAAAAAAACACCCCCCTAACAAAACTCCCAGAAATCCGAAGAAATCTGAGAGTAATTAAACAAATTAAATTTTTGTTTATATAGTTTTTTGATTAAAATGCGTATGAAACACCAAGTTTCCATGAAGTCATTTTTACGTCTGCATCAGAGCCACCGAAATTAAATTTAGGTTTAATCATTGCATATTCACCTCTTAGTGTAACATTGTCAGTAATAGCACCTTCGATACCAGCACCATAAGTTTTAGCAAGATCATTATCAGTCATAGTATTTTCATTAACTGAAGCAGATACACGAGCTATACCAGCAAAGATATAAGGCATGTATTTATCAGCAAAAACATAACCAAGTCTACCTGTTAAAGCCACTTGTGGTTTAACCCAAGCCCCATTGTGTTTAATGTTTTTATTGAAGAATCCAGAAAGTTGACCACCAACATAAACATTTGAACTGAAAGTTTGTCCATAAGTTCCAAACACTTCAAGTGCCGATTGTGTAGTGTTGCTATCAGCTCCATCAACTTTCACTTCTGTAGTTCCAGCCATAATACCAGCTCCGAATCCACTGAAATTTTTTGCACCTGCAAATGAAGTAGAAACAGCTAAAATAGCTGCCGTAGTTAATAACTTGTTTGTCATGTAAAAAATAAAAACATATATCCTAAATACAATTAAAAATTTATTTGTCAAGTATTTTTAGTAAAAAATTTAATGATTCATGATAATCAACTGTCACGAGATTTTCTAAATTTTGTTAAAAACTCCACAGCCAATAGCATTTTTAAAAGCAAATTTTTTTAAAAAGCTTGTATTGTTAAAAATTTTCATGCCGATTTTTCGCACGCTTGAAATGATTGGATTTGAAATTTTAAACAACTGATTTAAACCGTGAGTTGTAAAAAGCATTGACGAAATATCAATTTTCCGTGAGAATAGGCTTTGAAATTCTGATATTTTTTGATTAACTATTGAATTTTTAAGTCGTTCTATGTCTCGTAAAACTACGTTGAAACCTTGTCCGGCAATAGGATGCATAGTAAAATTATACGTTCCAAGGAAGATTATGTTTTTATTATTTGGCTGCTTTAAAAGTCTTAACGAAAGAGGAAAAACTGATATTTCGGAAGTAATTTCTATATTTCCAAGATGATATTCAAGTGGTGAGATTAAATATTTTAATATAAACTCTCTTTTTTCGTCATTATTCATCGCTTTGAGTGCCTGTATGATATTTCTTGGAACAGTTCTTACAATATTTGACTCAAATTCATTTTTCATAGGTAGGGAGGCAAGGGGTCCAAGATTTGTAAAATGTTCAATTGCAACTTGATTATGTGACATTTTATGTTTAATATTCAGCGTAATCGCAGATTCAAAATAGTCATATTTTTTCTCATCGCTTTTTTCGATAAAGCTAAGCTTATCATCTAAAGTTTTATCGGTTACAATAAGATTGTCTAGAATAAATTCTTGGTTTTGTGAGATTATTTTAAATTGATTTTCGTTTTCAAAAATTGCTTCCACATTTGAAATAATACTCTTTTCATATTGTAAAAGCTCGGATTCAATTTCTTCACAAAGTGCATTGTAATATACTATATATCCCATATTTTCATATCCATAGTCACTTGCGTTAAAAATTATTTCCGGACTTTTCGATTTTATATCGTTCAATATATATATAGTTTTAATTTCACCTGAGATATTTTTTATTTTTTCAAGATCGATAATTTGTGATAAAATATCAAGATTATGATTTGAAATTGCCATAGTTCTTGAGCTAAAAGTGGATTTATAATTTTCAAATTCATTCTTGGTATAGTTTTTTGCAAGTAAAAGACAATCAATTCCTAATTTTTTGAAATACAAAAAAGCTACTTTTGCTGTTAGGTTATTACCGATTATCGCTATCATGTTTATATTTCGGAAAATATAGAAAATGCTTGACACTTAATAAATTAAAGTCAATACTTGGCTGTATTTTATAATTTATTGGACGGCACGGTACAGTCAAAATTAGTTCAAAAAGAACAAGATATAAAGCAAAACTCTCAAGACGGGAATGGTTGGAATTTAAATCAAACACCGGAGGTTAAGCAAGAGAAGCCACTGGGGCAGAAGAGCGAAGTAAAAAATCAAGAACCTAAAAAAGATATATCAAAAGAAGCAAGAAAGATTAATGATAAAAGTCAAAAAGATCTCAATACCAATAGATTGGTTGACGCGGGTGAAGTGATTGCTGCTTTAAAAAGTGGTAGAGGATTAAAAAAGGTAGCAATAAAAATGAGAGATCCACAGGTTCGAAGCTTGGTATTTCAAGTTGCAAAGCAAGATAAAACGCTTGCGACTGCACTTAAAAACAAAATGAAAACAAATAAAGTTTTTGCAAGAAGTATTAAGCGGTCTTTAAAAACCGTGAAAGATGTTGCAGATTTTAGAAAAGATCTTACTGATATTTCGGGAAATAATAGAACTGAGTTGCTTGCAATGGCGAGAGTGGTAAATAATTCAAATAAAAGACTTGGGCAGTCAAGGGCGGATGTATCTCAACTTACGCCTGCATTATGTCGCGTTATAAAGCAAGGCAAGAAAACTCAAAGGAAAGTTGCGCAAATTAAAAATCCTCAAATCAAACAAATAACTGTAAAACCGGAAATCGCTCAAAGGCTTACGAATATGGCGGAAAAAGTTGCATTTCAATTGCAAACTGTTCAAAAAAACCCCGAGGATGTGCAAAACAAATCCGTAAGTCTTAATCCGCTTGATAAATTTATTGGTATTGACAACGGCATTCAGAATGAAGGTAAGAAAAAGCCAAGGGTATATGATATTAATGGTACTTCTTATACCGAGATGCAACTTGGAATGATGTTACAAAATGCGTCACTTAAAGATCTTCGAACTATGGACGATGATTTGATGTTTTTGCCAAAAGAAATAGCGGATATGATTAGACAAAAGGAATATGCTGCGGAAAGGCAAAATATAGCGGAAAATGATACAAATCATGATGGTATTGTTGATGACAACGATGTTGATCTTGCTGCGGGAAAAAAAGATACAAATCACGA
>CANDYN010000040.1 GCA_947424985.1 Rickettsiales bacterium
AATATTAAAACATTTATCATATTCCCTTAATTGTTCTGGTGAAAGATTATATTTATTATTTACATTTATTTGTTGTTTATTGTCCATTCCTTAATGAAAATTACGTTTTAGTATAAATAATATATTTTAAAAATCAACCCAAAAGAACTTCTTGACTTTAATTATAAGCTTGCTTACATTAATTTAACTTTTGAGAAAATACAATGAAACATGAATTTGAGTCTTTTCAGGAGGAATTTGGATGCACTATGAGCTTTGTTTATAAATCTTTGCACAGGGTTTTTGAAGCAGGGATGAAAAAAGCTACAAAGCTTAGTCAGTCTGAAATAATGATTATAATGGAAATAAGGAAAGCGGAAAAGATTAGCGGAAAGACTGAATTAAAACAAATTGAAATTGCAAATATTTTGGGTGTACGTCCAATTTCTCTATCAAGGCTAATTGAAAAAATGGAAAAGAAGGGTATTGTCAAAAGATTTACACCTGAAAATGATAAAAGGGTTAAATTTGTAAGTTTGGATTACAATTCGACTTTGGTGAAAAATGCAATAGAGTTTATGCAAAATAATGGCAGAAACCTTATCGATAAAGCACTTGACGGATTTTTGGAGGAAGAGCGGGTTGAATTTTTACGTATGATAAAAAAAATGAAAGAATGTGTTATTAATAATATTTTATAATTTTATGGCTCTTAACAAAAAAAGAAAAGTTGCAATTTTAATTGGATCTTGTGTTGCGATTATTGCAATTGTTTTATATTACCGCGCTTTATCGTGGGTTTCAACGGATAACGCAAGGGTTAAAATGGCAAATGTTTGGGTAAGTCCTGAGGTTTCCGGGTATATTGTAAAAGTAAATTTTAAAGATGGAGATTATGTCAAGAAAAATGATGTTATAGTTCAGTTGGATATTGAGAAATACGAAATAGCTTTAAAGCAAGCTGAGGCTGATTATCGATATGCAAAGAATGAGTATGACAGATATGTAAAGCTGAAAAAAGATGGTTTTGTTTCGGACTCAGATGCCGATTTGATAAAAAATCGTTTTGATCTTGCGACGCAGGGCTTGAAACTTGCAAAATATAATTTTGACAAAACAAATATTATTGCGCAAAATGATGGAATTTTAGCGAATTTTGACGCAGTAAAGCTCGGAGATTTTGTTCCAGTTGGAGCTATGATTTTCAATATTATAAGTAAGTCCGACACCTGGATTGAGGCGAATTTTAAGGAAGTTGATATCAAAGATGTTAAAATTGGACAGGAGGCAATTGTTGAAATCGATACATTTGGTGGGAAAAAATATAAAGCAAAAGTTGTCAATATTTCATCTGCAACGGGAAGTGAGTTTTCCCTTCTTCCCGCTCAAAACAGCTCCGGGAACTGGATTAAAGTTATTCAAAGAGTTAGCGTTAAATTGGAATTTGAGAAGGATGAAGATATTTCAAAGTTTGCAAGCGGGATGAGCGCTTATGTTACCATAAAGGTTCGTGATTAAGATATGATAGATCCATTAACGGTAAAAAATAAAGGCTGGATAACATTTTTTGTAATGGCTGCAACTATTATGGAGGTTATCGATTCGACTATTGCAAACGTTGCGCTTCCGCACATGCAAGGCGCTTTAAATGCGAGTGCATCTCAAGTAACTTGGATTTTAACCTCATATATCGTTGCTGCTGCGGTTGCAATTCCGGTTACTGGATATTTAGTTGGGGTTTACGGCGTAAGAAAAGTATTACTTACTTCGGTTGCCGGATTTACTATTTTTTCAATGCTCTGTGGAGCTTCTACGACCCTTGGGCAGATGGTATTATTTAGACTGTTACAGGGAGTTTTTGGCGCTGCCTTGATACCGCTATCTCAAGCAATTCTAATGCAAATAAATCCGCCGGAAAAGCATGGACAGGCTATGGCTATTTGGGGAATGGGAATTATGGTTGCACCGATTTTAGGTCCGATTGTTGGGGGATATTTTACTGAAAATTTTAACTGGAGATGGATATTTTTTATAAATGTTCCGGTTGGAATTATAGCATATATCGGGCTTTTTGTTGTTCTTGATAAATCTGAAAAAACCCATACATCTTTTGATAAACTGGGCTTTTTTTTAGTGAGTATCTTTATTGCATCGCTTCAGATAATGCTTGAAAGGGGAGAGCAAGTTGATTGGTTTAGTAGTATTGAAATTGTTTTATATGCAGTAACTTGTATAGTGAGTGCATTTTTATTTGGAGTTTTTGGGACTATGGTTCGCAAGCATCCGTTTATTCCACTTGAGATATTTGTTGATAGAAATTTCTTATTTTCAACCGTTATAATGTTTTTTACCGGAGCCTTACTTTTTGCATCGATAGTTTGTATGCCAATATTTTTACAATCGGTTATCGGCTATGATGTGTTAAGTTCCGGAATTTTAGTTGCACCTCGTGGTATTGGGACTTTACTATCTATGTTTATAGTTGGTCAAATAGTTTCAAAAATCGACCCAAGATTAATTGCCGGCTTTGGTCTTATTATGACAACAGTGGGTGTTTATTTTATGTCTCATTTTGATAAAGATGTTTCATCTTTTACGATAATTTGGACAGGGGTTGTGCACGGTTTCGGTTTCGGGTTTATTTTTGTTCCTTTGAGCATCACAGCATTCAAAACATTAAAGCCGGCTTTAATTCCTCAAGCGGCGGCAATTTTTAGTTTACTTAGAAATATTGGAGGCTCGATTGGTATTGCATTAATTGCATATTTTATATCGCATTCAATGAAATTAAATCACGCAATTATGAGTGAATTTACAAACAGAAGCTCAAAGCAAGTTGTTTCATATATGCAAAAAGCGGGAGTTCAAAGCGAAGTTGTGAAAATTGCAATTCTTGAGGGGCAAATTAATCAACAAAGTGCGATTATTAGTTATGTAAGTAGTTTTCGAATTATTATGATTGTAAACATAATAGCAATTCCGCTGGTTTTTTTGATAAAAAAAGCAAACCTTAAACCTGGTGAGAAGATTGATATTGGTGTGCATTAATTTTATTTTATTATTATGAAAATTTTTCTTTTACTTTTTATTTTTTTTGCTTCCGCAAATTCCAATGCTGCAATATTTAAAGATCCATTTGGAACAAAAAAATATGTAAAAAAAATTGAGAAAAAAGCTATAACTGTAAAATATTCTTGCGATGTTAAATCCATTGGAGGAAATTTAACCCTTGCCGACTCTATTAATTTGGCACTTTGTAATAATCCCGAAGTACGTGCGTCTTGGTCGCATATTTTAGAAAATCAGGAGCGGCTTGGAACCGGATATTCAAAATATTTGCCGAAAGTAAACGCATCAGTTGGATATATAGAGTCTTCAAGTAATATTAATTTGGTTAATCCCACGACTTTAGTGCCAACGACAATTGCAAATCATGGTGCGATGCAAGTAAGTAACGTTTCAATGAATTATTTACTTTATGATTTTGGAAAAAGATCGGCTGAGGTTAAATCTTTAAAAAATAGCTTGATTGCATCGGGTTTTTCACACAATGAAAAGCTTCAGGATATAGTTTTAAAAACCAATAGACTATATTATGCACATCTTGCAGCGGTAAAAATGTTTGATTCAAAGGTTAAGCTTGAGAGTTTAGCAACAAAATCTATGGAATTTGCCGACAAAAGAAAGTCTGCGGGTAAGGGAACGAAGCTTGATATTTTACAGGCAAAATCTTCTTATCAAAATGCAAAATCTAAGAGAATCAGAGCGGAAAAGGAAGTTGATATGTCAAGAGTGAATTTATTTCTGCACATAGGACTTGATATAAAAACCGAAGCTCAACTTGATAGTCCAAATATTTTACAAATTGAAAAAATCGATAAAGCCATGCAAAATGATATCAAGAAGTTACTTGAGACTGCAAAGAATGTGAATCCCAAAGTGCGTGAGGCATATTTTATGTTAAAAAAAGCAAAGTCTGAACTTGTCAAGGAGAAAGCGGGGTATTATCCTTCGATTTCGGCAAACGCAGGAGTCTATGATTTTAACGGAGTTGGTGGAAATACAACGAACTTACGTGCAAGTTATGTCGGTGCAAGCTTGGCAATTCCAATTTTTTCCGGCTTCGAAACTGATTATGCAGTACGATTAAAAGAGCGTGAGGAGGATTTTGCAAAGGCAAAGCTTGATATGGTGCATCTTGAGGTTCAAAAATCGGTATGGCAAGCATATTTTGATTTTGAAAATTCAAAAGAGGATTATAAAGCTAGTTTGGAATTTCTTGACGCCGCGCTTGAGGCTGAAAATTTTGCATCAAAAGGATATAAGGCCGGAGTTATTAACATTTTAGACTTGCTTTCAGCTCAGTCGAACTTAGCTCTTGCTGACGAAGGATATATAGTGTCGTTTTTCAATAAGGAAATTGCAAAAGTTTCTTTGATGAAGGCAATTGGCAGTCTCAATGTTTAATTTGATTCACTGCCATCGTTTAGTTTGCCTGCATTCTTCAGGATTTCGATCTTTTTTTGAAGAGCTAACAATAAAGAGTTATCGCCACCGGAATTTCTTCTTTCCCCAAACTTCATATCTCTTTTTGGTTTGTTATTATATCCACCAGATTTCCTCTCTCCATCATAAGGTTTTTTGTCAAATCCTCCTTCTCTAGGTTTTCTATCGGGATTATAAGATCTTCTTTCCCCATCAAATGGTTTTTTCGTTCCAGCATAAGGTTTTCTTTCTTCACCCTCTCTAGGCTTATATTCACGTTTTTCACCTTCAGATCTTGATTTATTGTATTCTCTTGGTTTGTACTCAGATTTTTCGCTTCCCTCTCTCGGTTTTCTATCGGCATTATATCCACCAGATTTCCTCTCTCCATCATAAGGTTTTTTGTCAAATCCTCCTTCTCTAGGCTTATGTTCACGTTTTTCACTATCTTCCCTCGGCTTTCTATCAGGATTATAAGGCCTTCTTTCCCCACCATCAAACGGTTTTTTCGTTCCCGCATAAGGCTTTCTTTCTCCGTTAAATCTTGGTTTTCTTGGATCAAAAGGGCGCTCAGACCTTTGTGGTGCGCTTTGTACAATATTAATTGCTTCTGCAAGGCTTACACCTTTTTCAGACATAACTTTGGAAACTCTTTTTTCTATGGAATATTTCTCTTTTTCTTTTCTAATTTTTTCCTCTTTAAAGTCATTGGACTGGCGATTACTTGTTGATTCCGGCCTTCCTTTTACAAATGTTATTTTTTTTTCTGACATAGAGTGGTTCAAACTTCGTAATGAGTAATTATAAAGAAATATATTAAAGTCAAGAAGAATATTAACGATACATCATTATAAACAAGGATTTTTATTTACAATATTTTTGTAAAAAATAAACTCGCGTCCCAGTAGATAAAGGCTGTTTATTGACAAGTAAATTGATAAGTGTATATTAAGCACAGTGTGTTTTTTTTATATGATTGATGCTAATTTTAAACAACAAAATGATGAAACAAACGAGAAATTGATTACTCAGGAAGAATTCTTGGCCACGAAAAGTAAAGGAAATATTATTGCGAGTCGTTTTGGACCAATATCAAATACGCCGAAAAATAAAAAAATAGTTGGCAAGCAAGAGGTAGAATTATGGATTAAAAAATTAGTAAAGGATTATTCTGAAGAAAACAAATCTATAGGTGCATTGTGGCATGCGTATAAAGCATCGGAATTGGATGGTAAGTTGCAAGATTCATTGCTTGAATTAGGTGAAGAGTTTGAATTAACCAAGAAGCAGCATGGGGATATATTGGAGCCAAAATTTACATTTAAGCAGTGGCAAGAGTTATTTGATATTTGTAACAATAAGGATTTAAAATTAACGAGTGATACACTAAAAGTTTTAAATCAACATATTCTTGGTAATGGAGCTGATTTTCATATATCTAATGCAAAATTTAATAAAAAAGAAGCGGGTGAGTTTGTTAGTAAAAAAATAGCAGAATTTAAAGAAATATTAACTGCAAACATTGGACAAAAAGTAAACCAAGAATTGGTTGAAAAGCTTGAAAGTGAATTAGGTGGTAGAGCGCTTAAGGGTTTAGAGGCATTTATAAAGAAATTTGAGGCAATGCCTAGTAAAAACGATATAGAGCTTTTAGTGGAACGTTTAAAAAAAGATCTGGAATCAAAAGTACAGAATATTAGCGGAGCGCAACAAAGTATGTTGTCAGCTGTTTGGCTTAGGGTTGCTGAAAACAAGAAGGTAGAAAAGGAAGTTATAGCATTATTAAATAGATATGCTGAAACAAAAAGACCAATTCATCCTTTTTTATTCCAAAATGCAACTCATATTAAATTTGCAAATCCAAATTTTCAACAGATTGAAAGCTATGTTTTAAGTAATGATCTTAAAGATAGAGCATTCGGAAATATTTTAATTTCTCAAGCTTTGAAGTGTGGTAATAGTAAGCTTATACAGGAAATTATTAAGGAACAACCTCAGTTTCTTGAAAGATTTAACCTTGATGAAAAGAATGACTTGGCTAAAGCACAAGATAAAAAAGATAGAGGTGATAATAAAAAAATATATAGCGTACTTAGGAAAGAAATGAAGTCTTTATCAACTGGAAACACAATAGAAAGAATAAACTCTATACGTGAAAAAATTAATCGTGATAATAACAATGCGAAGGTATATGATATTAAAGAAGTGAAAAAAAATGGTCCATTTATCAGTCTTAGTGAGAGATTGCAAACGGCGTTAGTGGGGAATAGGTTTAAGAAGGAATCCGTGTGAGGGGTTTATGTAAATATAAAGCTTAGCCTTATGGTGTGAGTTGTAAATTTGAAATCGTCATCAAGATAATAATCTCTGCCATAAAAATAAGAACGGCTATGTGCATTATTGATACTCCTTAACGTATTTGCATATTTTACTTGATAGTATTCTAATCTTGTATTGATGTTTTCAGTTGTGCTAATTTCAATGCCAAATCCAAGCTTTGCACCGGAAATTTTGTTTGTGCCAGTTTTGGTAAAGCTACGATTGTACCCTCTTGTGCTTGGGTATCCTCCATTGCTGTATGAGTCATCTAAGCTATAAGGTTTGACATTCGCAATTGCCGTTTCAAAGCCAGCTAATCCATATATTAGTAATGTATTTTTAAATATGTAGCCGATTCTTCCATCTAGGCTAAATTCTGGATTTATATCTGCAATATAATCTTTCCCACCTGCCGCTATTTGTCTGTTTAGTGCCCCACTAAGGCTTGTTCCGATGTGTAAATTGTTAAAAAATCTCCAGGAATATCCAACCATATAATTTATTCCAATTTCCGACGAAGCATTATTAGTTGACCTTGATCCATTTTGCGTTGCTGTAAGGCTTCCAAATTGATAGTATTTCGATGTCATGGTTGCATTTGCACTAACATTGGCATTTATTTTGTCAATACCAATACCAAAATAAAGGCCTTCAAATTTTTCTTTTGCATTAAGAACGTCAAGCGGTATGAAAAATAACATTACCAAAAATAATATGCTAAACTTTTTCATGATTTTTCTTCTTATGAGAGTAGTATATATTAAATTTAATTTGGATATACGATTTATAATTTTCAAGAAAATTCTAAAAATCTTTTCCTACCTCTCAAAATCCTCCCACCTACTCCCACACCACTTCTTACACATTTTTTCCTTTGTCATTGCATTGGTTATCTTTACATTTCTGTTTATGACGGTTTGCTCATCTTGGGTACATGGTTCGCAGTAAAATGAGTAAAGCATCATGCAATCAACGCTTTCAGGGGGGGGGTAATATTAAAAGAAAATGGAAATCCATCAACCCAATCAACCTTAGAGCATCCATGCACAAACCAAAATTGTGTCATTATGGTAGAGGGAAGGGATACTTCATAATATCGTACATGTCTTCTTGTGGTATGTGACCCAGAAAATAACATTCCCAAAATAGCTGCTTCCATATTTACTTTACAATCAAACCACCAAACAATACACTAGACTCAACTTCCTTCACATCCTTATACTCAGAATGACTTGTTTTCTGATCAGTATACATCTTCTGATCCCAGCTTAACTCATCCATACCTTTCCTACCTCTCAAAATCCTCCCACCTACTCCCACACCACTTCTTACACATCTTCTCCTTTGTCATAGCACTTGTTATCTTTACGGTTCTGTTTATTACTGTTTGTTCATCTTGATTACAGGGCTCGCAGTAGAATGAATAGTATACCATACAGCCATTTGCTGAGGGAGGGGGGTAATTAAAAAGTGTTGTAATACCCGTTTCCTCAACCCAATCAACCTTGAGACAATTGTTTGTAAACCAAGCTTGCTGAAAAGCAGAGGCATTAAATATCTCATAATAATGTATACGCAAGTCTCCTCTGCGAATATTGCCGGATGATTTAAATAGTAGCCCCAAAATAAACCCTTCCATATACTACCTCACCACCAAACCATCAAACAATACACTAGAACTTTCTGGAGCTTTTTTCTCTGATGCCCCTGGCTCTTCCTGCTTAACTGATGCCATGGTTCCTGTCACAACAATACATTTGCTGTGCGTGGATTCGGCATCAACCAAATATTCCCCAGGAGTTCCATTTTTATTGGCATCTTTTACCGTCATTTCATATA
>CANDYN010000041.1 GCA_947424985.1 Rickettsiales bacterium
GTTGGAATTTATACATCTTTTCAGGCTGGGATGCTTGGGATGAAATCTTGTATAATTGATTCACTATCATTTATTGGTGGGCAGTGCTCTGCGCTTTATCCGGAAAAACCGATTTTTGATATACCTGCATATAAAAAAATTACAGGACAAGGTTTGATTGATCAATTGGTTGAGCAGGCAGCGTCTTTTAAGCCTGAGTATATTTTAAATTCAAAGGCTGAAAACTTAAGAGGAGATCATGAAAATGGTTTTGAAATAGACGTAATATCAAATGAAACCGGAAAATTAACGACGATTAAAGCAAAAGCAGTTGTGATTTCATCGGGATCAGGTTTTTTTGGTCCAAAGCGTCCACCGCTTGAGGAAATTGACAAATTTGAGAATAAGCAAATAATGTATTTCGTTGATAAAATATCACGCTTTGAGGGAAAAAATGTTTTGATTGCAGGCGGTGGAGATTCTGCGATTGATTGGACAATAAGTCTTTCAAGCGTTGCAAAAAGCGTATCAGTTATTCATAGAAGGCCACATTTTAGATGTTTACCGGAAAGTCAAAAGCAGCTTACGGAGCTTGAAAGTCAAGGTAAAATTAATATTCTCACTCCGTTTCAGCTTTCAAGAATAATTGCAAATGGGGACAAGATGACCGGGATTGAAATTGAGAATATTGACGATGAAAGCAAAAGAATCATAGATTGTGACTATCTTTTGCCATTTTTTGGGTTAAATGCAGACATTGGAAATCTTGAAAATTGGGGAATTGATCTTTTTAAGAAGACAATAAATGTTTCACAAAACAACTCTCAAACGAATAAAAAAGGTGTTTATGCAGTTGGAGATATTGCACATTATGACGGTAAATTAAAGCTAATAATGCTTGGATTTTCAGAAAGTGCCCTTGCTCTTCACGACGCATATCCAATTGTTTTCAAGGGAAAGTCACTTCACTTTGAACACTCAAGTTCAAAAAGTAACCTTGTAATACAAAATCTTCATATTTAGGATTGTTAAATTCTTTTTATACTTTTTAGAACTCCAATAAGCCTTATAAAGCTTATGAGCGATTTGTGAAATCTCAGGACTCCTAAGTTTATGCTGCTGCTTGCGAGATACTTAAGAAAATATTGCAAGATAATTTTATTCTTTTTGCGTTTTTGATGCTTTGTTTTAAAATATATTCGTGAAATTTCTCGCTCACTTTCTTTAATTGCAGTTACTTTAAGCGACGGTTTTGACGAAGAGCCTTGAGCGTGAAAGCTTTTTATATTATTTGCAATACAGATATCAAATCCATTGTCTATAAGTCTTTTACACATATCGAGATCCTCGTGATACATGAATATTTTTTCGTCGAAAAGTCCTATGTTGTCAAGAACGGATCGTTTTATTAACGCTATTGCAAATATTATATAGTCTTTTTTTACTAATTCCAATATTTCACTTGATATTCCGATTTCACTTGGGTTATTTGTTAGCTTTGGTTGTATTATACCGATTTTTTCGTTACTGCTAGTAATTTCAGCGAGTCTTTGAGTTGATTTTACATCGATTTCACCATCGGGATTTAAGAACAGTATAAATTCTCCACGTGATTTTTTGATTGCCATATTGTTTGCGGCTCCATATCCAATATTTTTTTTATTTGCAATAACTGTTAAATTATTGGCCTTGACTGAGTGTAACATGTCAATTGTATTATCTGTGCTTTTATTATCAACAACAAAAATTTCAAAATCATCGTTGTTTAAAAATGGCCTTATTGCCTTTTCAACTATTCCGGATGAATTATATGTTACTGATATTATAGAAATCATATTATTCGCCTTGAGAAACAGAATATGCTCTTTTACCGCCGAAGTTATATAAATTTTCAGTTTTTATAATATCAAGGTTTGCATCACCAAAGATTTTTAAGATTTTGATTATATCTTGATTCAAAAATTTTGATTCATCGCAAGTAATAATTCTCATTCTCCAGGAGTCACTGATGCAATATTTTGCAAACTCACTTGGGTAAACTTTGATTCCACGGGAAGATAAAAGTTTCATTTCAAATCTCGTTCCGGTTAAAATTTTATCAGCAATTTCACCGATTTCTTGGGCATTTGAGCCGAAATCGCAAAACAAATCAACTCCTACAAGTTCCTTTGTTTCTGATTTATTTATATCACATGTCTTTGCTTTTGCAATTCCCATCATTTCATCATCCGGCTTTGAGTCAAATTCAAAATTTTTATATTCAGAGCCAACTAAAATCGAAGGCTTTTTTCCGAGGTTTTCAATTACAGCTTGTCCAAACTCCGTCGTTGAAAGTCTTTTTTTGCTAACACCTTCTTTGAAGATATCCGGGGTATGAAAGCCCGATTCAATCGTATAAAGCAAAGCATCTTCAACTTTTTTTGCGATATCTCCTTGACCGATATATGCAAGCATTTGAACTGCTGCATTAATTATTGCGGAAGGGTTTGCGATTCCTTGTCCGACAATGGTTGGGGCGGAGCCGTGAATTGCTTCAAACATTGCATATTTTTTTCCGATATTTGCGGAACCTGCAAGTCCGACTGATCCAGTTAATTCTGCAACCACATCGGAGATTATATCGCCGTAAAGATTAAGAGTTACTACGACATCAAAAATCTCAGGTTTCGTTGCAAGGCGTGCCGTTCCGATATCAACTATATAGTGTTCAGTTTCGATTTCGGGATATTCCTTTGCAATTACATCAAATGTTTTATGAAAAAGTCCATCTGCCATTTTCATGATATTATCTTTTGTCATGCAAGTAACTTTTTTTCTTTTATTATTTTTTGCATATTCAAACGCATATCTTACGATATTTTCACAGCCTGTTTTCGTTATCAATTTGATACAATGAACTGCATCGTGGCTTTGTTGATATTCAATACCTGCATATAAATCTTCTTCATTTTCACGAATTATTGTTACGTCAAGAGTTGGAAAGTTTGTTGCAACAAATGGGTGATAAGATTTACATGGGCGAACGTTTGCATAGAGTCCTAGTGCTTTACGCAAAGTTACATTTATACTTTTAAATCCACCTCCTTGTGGGGTTGTGATTGGTCCCTTAAGTGTTATTTTATTACGTCTTAAAATTTCCCAAGCTTCGTCTGAAATTCCGGTTTCATAGCCTTTTTGGTAAAGTTTTTCACCAAGTTCTACCATTTCAAACTTAACTTTTGCACCAGCTTTTTTTAATATTTCAAGCGTAATATCGACAATTTCAGGGCCAATTCCGTCTCCTCTTGCGACCACAATATTTGTCCAATCTATACTTTCCTTTGTATTATTTAAAAAGTTCATTTTTTTCAAAATAGCATACTTCATAATAAAAAAGAAAAAAATATAATGCAAGAATTTTTTATTGACAGTAATTTTCTTATGTTTTATAAAACATGTAAATTTTTATTTGTTATATGAAAATGTTTATATTTATACTGTTTTTATCTACGGCATTTTTGATATTTTCACTTACTATTCAGTTTAGAACAAAAAAAGAATTCGTCGAAATTAAAGAAGCCGATTATGGTGTTGTTTTCGATATAAGATATGCAACTGAGGATAATTTTACAAAAAAGAAAATATACAAAACACCGGCTGTTTATCTATCTGAGCCAGCTGCAAAAAATCTTAGGATTGCAAGTGAATACGCTAAAAAACTTGGCTATAAGATTAAAATATTTGACGCATTCAGGCCGCTTGATGTTCAGCAAAAGCTTTATGATGAAATCAAAGATGAGAGGTATGTGAGCGATCCAAAACATGGTGTTGCAAGTCACACAAGAGGTGTTGCAATCGATTTAACGCTTATTGATTTAAAAAGCGGCAAAGATCTTGATATGGGTACTGAGTTTGACTCATTCGAGGAAAAGGCGCACCACAATTCGTATACACCAATAACTCATGAGCAGTTAAAAAATCGTACAATTTTAGCGGGAATTATGGCGATTGCAGGCTTTACACCTATGCCAACTGAGTGGTGGCATTATAATTTGAGATTATATGAAGTTTATCCTGAATATGGCTGGAGATTATCAAAGAAAACTGCTAGAAATGTAAATTTACAAGGCAAATATTAATTTACAAAAATTCTTGACTTTTTTTAAAGCACAAAATATAGTGGCATGAGATTTAAATAAAGGATGTTTTTTAGGTTAAAGCACTTGGGTGATGCGAAAGAGGATTATTTTGAGCACCTTGGAACCGCATTATATTTTGCTTTTAATTCACTACTTTGTTTTGTTGTTTTGATCTTACATGGAGTTTTCCCGTTTATGTTTGTAACAACTGGAAGCGACAAGATAAAAAAGCTATTTAAAATTATGTCAAAGCGAGCTGCAATAGCGGATTTGGCAAATTTTAAGGGAAAAAAAGTTGCAATAATTGGATTTGGTGCAAGCGGATTGGCATCTTTTTACAATCTTATAAAGATGGGATCCAAAAATTTACATATTGACATTTACGATGGAGACTTTTCATTTGGACGTGGAGTTGCATATTCTACGACAAATTTTCATCATTTGCTTAATGTCAGAGCGGAAAATATGTCAATTGACAGCGAAGACCCACTTCATTTCTTTACTTGGCTTTCGGAAAATGGATATAATTACGGTAAAAAAGATTTTGTACCTCGCGTAATTTACGGAGTTTATTTACAAGATGTATTTAGAAAAACTTTAAAATTGGCTTTGCAAAAGGGTTTTATTGTAAAGGTTATAAACGAGAAGGTCGAAGATGTTAACGAAAAAGCCGGATATTTTTGTGTAAAAAATGGTATTTATCACGATGTAATTTTGGCAAAAGGCGTTGCACAGAAAGCTAAGATAAATCCGTATGATATAGATTTAAAAAGATTTCTGACTAGGGATGAAATTCATATAAGGGGCGCCGGATTAACTGCAATTGATACAATTTTCTCTATATTGGACCGAGGTTTCAAAGGAAAGATATTTCTTTATTCTCGCAGTGGCAGATTTATTTTGCCACATTCTTTGACAAAGAAGCTTAAAAAGCCGGTTATAACGTTAGAAGATGTAAAAAATTTGTCATTTAATCAGCTTTGTATGAAGTTTATATCGGCTTGCAAGAAGGAAAGTGATTGGCGATCAGCATTCGATTCGATTCGCCCGATAACGCAAGAGATTTGGCAAAATTTACCCGAGTCTTCTAAAAGTCAGTTTATGTCGAGGTTTTTGGGGCTTTTTAACTTGCATAGGCATAGATGTTCAGAGGCTGTTTTTAAAAAACTCCAGGCTTTAATTAAGAGCAGGAAGCTTAAACTCGTTCAAGCTCAGGTTCCAACTGGATTTATTAATTGTTCCGGGCTTGATTTTCATAAAGGTGATAAATTAATTTCAAATCTTTTGAGAAAAAAGATTGTCAAAAAAGATGGTCTTGGCGGGTTTTATTCGATTGATGATAGATTTATTATCATAGGGGGACTTAATTTTGGCAAGTTATTTGAAACAATTGCTATTCCGGAAATAAGAGTTCAGGCGAAAGAATTGGCAGAAGAAATTTTGAAATAATTTCAAATAAAACACAAAAAAACACATTTTTCACAAAAAAATTGGGAAAATTTGGGAAAAAAATATTTTTTTCTTTTCTCAATAAAACCTAGGTTTAATCGACAGATTGCAATAAAAATTTGATTAATTTGGGATAAAGAAGCATGATTTATTATTTTTTTTTAAAATAATGCTTGACTTTTCCAAAAATACCCATAATATACCAAATGTTACCAGTTTGGTTTCGAAGTTTTGAATTTCAAAATTTTGGGAACAACTTATTTTTTGACTTTTGGTAGTTTTATTAAAGGGGTTGATACGTTTTAAAGGGCGTGTCAATAAAGTTTAAGCGTCACTCTGTGGCGCTGAGCTTTAAAGGAGGTGTTTTTTTAGGTTTGTTTATTTTGAAGCAAGGTGGCACTTTTTTTATCGACATATAAAAATAAAGTAGATAAAAAGCTTAGGGTTTCCATTCCTTCTCAATTTCGCGCGACTTTAGCTCAAAGTGCATTTCAAGGGGTTATATTGCACAAGTCAATTGCAAATAATTGCATTGAGGGTATGAGCATGGAAAAACTTGAAAAATTAACTGAAATGATTGATAATTTAGATCCGTTTTCACCGGAAAAAGACGCATTTGAAACTGTAATCCTCGGGGGAAGCGTTCAGCTTTCTTTTGATACAGAGGGTAGGGTTGTTATTCCATCTGACATTGCTGAGCAATACGACATAAAAGATACTGCGGTTTTCGTTGGTAAGGGAAGCAGCTTTCAGATTTGGAGCGAGAAAGAATTTGAAAAACACGCGAGTGAAAGCAGGGAAATTGCACTTCAAAATAGGGATAAAATTAAGGTTATGAAATAACTTGCTATTTTTTTATAAAATACCGCGATATATCAATTGTTTGAGATACCACTGATTAATATTTTAATTTACTAAGCTGCCGCAGATTCCTCTTTCGGAGCTCCAAAGAAATTATCAAGATGTCCAGCGAAGGCTTTGTTCCTTTCTTGGAATTTTACAACCTGATCAACTTTTGCATTTATATTTTTACCGCCGTCTCTTTTCCAAGCTGGGTGTGTAAAAGGATCAACTTCAAGCTTTATTTCCTGTCCAGGTTTTCCATACGTAGATTTTATCAATACTTTTCCTCCCTTCGTATCGATTAAGATTAGTTCGTGAGTAGCTGGTATTTTTAATTCTGACACTGGTTTTGCCATTTTACAAGAATAATGCAAATTGAATATCGAGTCGAAAAAAATAAAAGTCAAGCAATTTTTATTTGATTTTTAACTTTTACATCTTATATATAGTTATAGTTTAGAAAAATATGAGTGAAATTGACGAAAAACCTAAGAAGATAACTGTTAGAAAGAGAAAAGTCGTTAAAAAACAAGACGACGTTGAGTTAAAAAAAGACAGGCTTGAGGTTATTGGAAGTCAAAAAATATATGGATGCCCCGTTGTTCCGGTTCGTGAAATTGTGATGTTTCCCGGGACAATAATTTCGCTTTTTATTGGTCGCGCAAAGTCGATAAATGCTGTAAATTTTGTTTTAAAGGGTGAGAGAAGGCTTATTTTTGCAACACAAAAAGACCACGCAAAAGAGGAGATTGAGGCCGGTGATTTACCGCAAATTGCTACGCTTGGAAATATTTTACAATGTATTTTACTACCTGATGAAACAATAAAATTACTGGTTGATTGCACGAACCGCGTAAAAGTTAGCAACTATTACTTTGCGGAAATGATTACATCCGATGCTGATATTTTACATGAAGAAATTCTCGATAAAAATAAATCAGAGGCGTATATAAGATCATTAATTGCAACGTATGAAGTTTATCTTTCGCTTAACAAAAAAGTTTCACAGGATGTTATAAAAAATGTTTCTGCAGCGAGCAATATATCGGTTGCAATTGATATTGCTGCGTCGAATTTAACGATTTCAGATGAGAAAAAAACCGCGATAATTAATGAAATCGATCTTGAAAAAAGAATTGACGAAGTTATGAGAATTTTAATAAATGAAATTGAGATTTTAAAAGAAGAGAAGGCTTTTCAGGATAGAGTGAGGTCTCAAATTGAGAAAAATCAAAAGGACTATTACTTGCATGAACAGATGAAGTTAATAAAAAAAGATTTGGGTGAGAGCGACGACGTTGGGGATGCAATTGCGAAATACAAAGCAGCATTGAAAAAAAATCCACATCTTTCAAAAGAAGCGATTGAACGGATTGAGGATGAGCTTAAAAAACTGCGCAATACCTCAGCTTCTTCGTCTGAATTTGGGATTATCAAGTCATATCTTGATTTAATTTTTGATTTGCCGTGGAAAAAGTTTACACAAGATGAGACAGACCTAGAAAAAGCAGAAGAAAAGCTTGCGCAATCGCACTATGGAATGGAAAAGGTAAAAGAGCGGGTTCTTGAGCATATTGCTGTTCAGGCGAAGATTAAGCGTCCAACCGGAGTTGTTTTGTGTTTATATGGACCGCCAGGGGTTGGGAAGACGACCTTGGCGAGATCGATTGCAAAAGCTATGAACCGTGAGTATGTAAAAATTTCACTCGGTGGGATTCACGATCCTTCGGAGCTTTTTGGACATAGAAAAACATATATCGGGGCTATGCCTGGGAAGATTATTAACGCAATGAAGAAGGCGAAGACTTCAAATCCTTTGATATTGCTTGATGAGATTGATAAAATGTCGTCTGATTATCGTGGAGATCCTGTTTCTGTTTTACTTGAGATTTTGGATCCCGAGCAAAATAAAGCTTTCCAGGATCACTATCTTGATATTGGATTTGATATTTCGAATGTTTTATTTATTGCAACTGCAAATAGTTTAAAAATTCCTGCACCACTAAGAGACAGGATGGAGCTTATAAATATTCCGAGTTATTTAGAACAGGAAAAGCTTGAAATTGCGAAGAAATATTTAATTCCGACGAAATTTGGAGAGTGTGG
>CANDYN010000042.1 GCA_947424985.1 Rickettsiales bacterium
TCCGATCCAACCGCCAAAGCCAAATTCGAAGGAAGAGTCCAAGGAGTTGTTGTCCAGGCAAGTAAAAAGATTTTATCGGCTTTAACACCCCCTATATCCTGTAACTTTTTTACTCCATCTTCTAGTAGTTTAAACTTTACAGTCGCCGTCTTACTCTCCTTCTCACGATATGAATTATCCATCTTAGTCTCAAAGTTCGAAAGCGGAGTTTCACATTTGTAAGAATATGGCATAACGCGTGTTGACTCGTAAATCAAACCCTTATCAAACAACTTTCCAAATGCAGAAATTACAGATTCCATGTAAGGTAAATCCATAGTCTTATAGCTGTCTTTAAAATCAACCCACCTCCCCTGTTTTGTAACGTAATCCTCCCATTCATTTGTATATTTCATAACCGAAGTCTCGCAATGTTTATTAAATGCCGCAATCCCAGTCAAGCTTTTTCCGTCTTCGTCTCTAATAGCAACCCCATTATATTTTCCGTCAAACTCTTTTATCGCAAGCCTCCCGCTTACTCCAAGTTCTTTCTCGGATTCCATTTCCGCAGGCAATCCGTGACAATCCCATCCAAATTTTCTCTCACATCTTTGCCCAAGGCTGGTGTGGTATCTTGCAAAAACATCTTTTACAAAGCCCGTGAGTAAATGTCCATAGTGCGGCAACCCGTTTGCAAAAGGCGGTCCATCAAAAAATATATAATCCTTACCGATATTCTTTTTTTCATAAACCGACTTATTAAAAACGTCGCCCTCTTTCCATGTCTTTAATATTTTTTCCTCTCTGTAATTCTTATCGTTCTCGCTCATAATAAATCTTCGGTTATAATCTATAATCAGATCTAGTTTTTAATTTTCAATAACTTTTTTATAATTCATTTTCAAGTGTGCAAATCGTGTCGTCTAAATCCACCTCAGCCAAAATATCCCCGGCAAGATCAGCATTTAATAAAGAAGATGTATTCGATAAAATGACAATAAAAGTCTTAAACTTTGGATGATATACAAAAATATTCTTAACCCCATTGATCGCACCTCCATGAAAATAAGTCATAACATCGTAAAGCTTTCCATGTCGCATTCCATAGCCATAAAAAGCATCAAGCTTTTCATTTCCACAGGAAGAATATGCAACGCCGTCCGTGCTAAATAATTTATTGTAAATGTATTCATCCTCTTGTAAATATTCTATAAATGCACGGAAATCTTTTATCGAAGCCTGCATCCCGAAATCTCCACTAGTAATATAATAATACTTATTCTGCAAAACAATAAAATTATTGTGACAATCGTAAGTTTTTGCCTCTTTTTTATCAAATTTTATACCTTTTTCGTTAATAAAAGCGGTCTTCATTCCAGCCGGCTTAAATACAAACTCACGCATAAAATCTGCATATTTAAACCCGGAAACATTCTCAATAATCTTCGCAAGTAAAACGTAATTCGAATTACTATATCCAAAAATCTTATCCATCTTTTTCTTGTCAGCATGAGTTTTTTTCAAATATTCAAGTACAAATTCATTGTCAATATACTCGTGCCTATTAACCCTTTCGTTTAATCTTAGCGAAACATCGTTTAAATAATCTGGTAAACCACTCGTATGAAAAAGTAGGTTATACACCTTTATCTTCTCGGGTAAGAAAAAAAACTCCTTTGGTAAATAATATTTTGCCGGTATATTTAAATTAACCTTCCCCTCCTTCTCAAGCTTTGCAATTGCAACTGCTGTGAACATTTTTAATACCGAACCCGACTCAAATATAGTCTCATCATCCACCTTTCTGTTATTCTCAATATCCGATTTCCCAATATATTCCTCAAGCAAAACCTTATTATCTTTTAACACCAAAACCGCTGCTCCTGCAATTCTTGGGTCATATCTCAAGCTCTTTATAGATTTAAATTCATACTTAATCCCGCTAGCAAAAGCATAATTTGAAGTAATAAAAAATAATAATACGAATAGTTTTTTCATAATTTTTTAATTAAAAGTGAGCTTTGAATACCTAAACTGTAAATCAACTTTTTGCCAAAGTGCATACCTATCTTTTGCAAGTCCATCAACTTTTTTGCAAGCCTCTATCGTATCTCTGACGCTCTCTTTTGCCTCACGGTACGCCGTAATCTGATAATCTTGCGTATATTTTTTCTCAATTATGTTATATTTTAAAACCCTTCCTTCAATATCAAAATATACTTCCACATCAACAACAATATCTTTTGGCATGTTATTTGCAACTTTTGTTTGGAGCCAATATTTGTGAAATGCTGCTGAAATAATATTTCGCTCATTTGCAATCCCACCCTGCTTTTCCCCCTTTGAAACTCCATTTATACTTCCTGCGTCAGAAAACTTATCCAAAACTCGATTGCTTTCCGCAACGGCGGACGACGAAGCCCCGCTGTCAAGATCATTTTGAACGACCTTTTCCTTCTTTGAATCTTTTTTTGATAAAGACTTTGATATATCCTCAACGCTTTTCTTATCCTCTTTTTTTGTTGCAATTTTCTCCAATTTTTCTATCTTTTTCGCAAAATCATCCTGCTTTTTTATTTCCTCAATCGGTTTCTCAATCGGCCTCTTCTCAGTTACAACTTCATTTGCAATAACCTCTTTTTTCGCCTCCGTCGGTAATTGAGATTCAAGCTTTGCAGGATCCGACATAATCGTCGCACCCATGCCCCCTGCGGCTCCCATTTGCAACACGGAAACCCTGATCTTGGAAACTTTTTTTTCCTTTATTCTGAATAAATCGTACGGAAAAACAACAAGAATTAATATCAAAAGGTGAACAACGATCGCAAACTCAACCCCTCGCCTTGAATTAATGTCTTCGTCTTCAATTCTAAATAAATTTTCAAGCCTAAGGCCATTCAAAAACCTCAGTATCCACTTTTTGCACCTCGTTTTCAAATCATCCTCAATAATTAAAACCCCATCGTCATCTTCTTCAAAAGGCTTGAAATCATCGCTCTCAATAGAATTTGGATCTGTTAAATATTCGTCCTGCTCAATTTTATTTAAAATATCGTTAATCGATAAATCCTCAAACGATGTCTCAATTGGCTTTTTAATAATTTTTTTCTTCTTCTTTTTAATGACCCTCTTTACAGGTATTTTTCCTTCTCCAAGTTTGTCGTTAAAACCATTATTCATGCTCAGTTACAAGAACTATATTATTAAAATCACTTTTTGCCAAAAGATTGATAATTGACATAATTTTATCGTATACAAGCTCTTTATCTCCACGTAAAAAAACAATTGTCTCAGTTCCGTCTTTCTTTAATAATGATAAATTTTCAACCAATTTTGTATATTCAGAAACTTTATCATTTACAAAAATCGCCCCAGTATTGTCGATGGTAATCGTTATATTTATATTTTTTACCTCCAAATCGTTATTCTGAGAACCCTTTGGTAAATTAATATTAAGCCCGGAAACAAGCGCCGGAGACGCAGCCATAAAAACGATCAAAAGCACAAGTAAGATATCAACAAAAGGCGTAACGTTTACCTCAGGCGGCAGCGAATTTTGAATAAACCCATGCCTCTTACCGCGTTTATGCTTATTACTTGCATTGTTAATATTAAAAGCCATTTATTTAAAAAATTTATAATTTATTTATTTGCATCAAGATAGTTTTTTACTGAAAAATTGTCAAGTTCCCGTGATAAAACGTTTTCAATATGTAACCCAAAACTCTCGATCTCTCCGGCAACTTGCCCGACTTTTTTCGATAAATTTGAATAAAAAACAACCGCAGGTAAAGCAACAAAAAGCCCGATTGCGGTTGAAAATAACGCCTCTGAAATCCCCGGTGCAATCGCAGTTAATGTCACCGAAGTTGCTCCTGCAATAGCTTTAAAGCTATTCATAACTCCCCAAACCGTTCCGAAAAGCCCTACAAACGGTGCAGTTGACGCTATAATTGATAAAATATTTAAACCCGATTGCAATCTCGCTTGCGCTGTAGATTGCGAATTTTGAATCGCCGTAACAACCCGCTCTTTTGTCCCCGCTTTGACAAATTCAACCGCCATAACCGCTTGAGTAATATCACTCAAAATCCATTCTTCCATTGCTCCAATAAAAAGATTTCCATATGTAGATTTATACGCGCCCCCTTTTACCTCCTGATAAAACTCTTCAAGAGTAATACCGGACCAAAATTTCTTCTCAAACTTTACATTTTTTCTCCTGATTACCTTAAATCCTGACATCTTTTGAAAAAAGACACTCCAACTCGCAAGCGACATGAAAACCAAAAGTAATAAAACGAGCTTAACCACTATATCTGCATGTATAATTCCGCTAAGAATTGAAAAATTGTTCATTAAAAAAGTAAAATAATCATTGCAAGTTATAAATATTGTTTGATAAAAAGTCAATAAAAACTTTATTATTTTGAAGATATATGAAAAAAGAGCTTTTTATACATATATATACTGAAGAAATTCCCTGTAAAATGCAGCAAAATGCAGATATTGACAAGAAATTTGTTGAAGTTTTTTTAACTCAAGCTCAAAAACTCGGAATGAAACTTGAGGAAAACGATATAGCTTTCGATAAATCCTGTGTTAGAAGTATTATTTCGTGTAATTTAGAAGAAAAATTTATAAGCGAAAGTGTTTTAACCCGCGGTCCAAAAATAGATAGTAATCCAGCCGCAATCGAAGGATTTTTGCGAAAATATAATATCACAAAAAACGATTTGGAAATAGAGGATGGACATTACATATATAAAACCCCACAAAAAAACCTGAGAACCGTAGATATATTACCGACCTTTCTTGAAAATTGTTTTACAAATTGGGAAACTATCTGGCCAAGCGTAACAACTTGGGCAAATGGCCTTAACTGGCCAAGACCAATTCGTGCTTTAACAGCACTTTTCGATTCCAAATTAATTGATTTCGAAGTAAGCGATATAAAATCAAGTTTTGAAATCCGTGGACATAAATTCTCAAGCCAAGATATATATAAAAAAATCTCCTCAAAAGCTGATTGCTACTCATTTTTATCGGAACAAAAAATAATTCTTGATAGAGTTCATCCGGAGAAAATTCCACAAAGGCTCGATCAAATCAAAGAAAAAGTAAAATCCGCCCAAAGTCAAGATCTTACCGAAATGCAACTTGAAATTATAAATGAAGTTAATACCTTGTGCGAAAGTGTATCAATCATTATTGGAGAAATTGACAAAAAGTTTGAAATCTTGCCAAACGAATTGATAATAGCCGTAATGAAAAACCATTTAAAATATATTCCACTTATTGACTCCAGCGGAAAATTAAACAAAAAGTTTGCGATAATAGTAGATACTAATGAAGAAAACGATGAAAAAACAAAAAGTATTTTACAGGGAAATTTAAGAGTTTTAAATGCAAGACTTGAAGATGCCCTTTTCTTTTTCAATAAAGATAAGTCGCAAAAAATAGAATTTTTTAAAGAAAAGCTATCTCAAATTAATTTCAATTCAAAACTTGGAAATATACTAGATTCAGTTGAAAGAATAAAAGCACTACATAGTATATTGTCACAAAATTTCTCTTTCAAAGTAAATGAAGGAATAGCCAAAAATACAATTGATTTAATAAAACTTGATCTTGGCTCTAGCATGATTTCCGAATTCCCGGAACTTCAAGGATATATGGTTCCATATTATTTCTATCATCTTGCAGACGATAAAAACTTGCTTGAAAAAGCTGCCATTTATCAATATAAAACTATACTTGATACGATAAATGCAGGCCTTGACACCGAAGCTTGGGAAATATTACTCACAATCTGGCTTGAATATTCACTTTCTTTAATTATAGTCGGAGAAAAACCAACTTCTTCAAAAGACCCGTTTGGAATCAGAAGGCGATTGAAATACGTGTTTCAATGTGTCGATAAAATCTTAAAAATAGATGATTTTGCAACAAAACTGTCAAAAATAATTACAGAGTATGCCAAAAAAATCAATAACAATATCGATACAAATGATATTTTAAGTGAAATACTGAAACACAAGAATGATTAAATTATAAATTATATATATGTTTAAAATAACATCAGGAGCTTTAAAAAATCGATTGATATTCGGGTCTGAAGATTTTTTCGAAAAAAACAGAGTTCGTCCAACCTCAAATTATACAAAACAATTAATTTTTAATATTGTAAAAAATAGCCCGGCTTTTGAAAATATCCCAATTCAAGATGCGATAATTTGCGATGTTTGCTCGGGAAGCGGTGCGATAGGCTTTGAATTTATCTCAAATGGTGCAAAAAAATGTTACTTTATAGATTCAAACATGGATTTACTTAAAAATGTCGAGAATACCGCATCCAGTCTTGAAATAAGCGAACAAATTCAAACCCTGAGAAGTATGACCAAAATAAAAGAAATTAAAGACCAAATCGATATAGTTTTTATCGATCCCCCTTATCAAGAACAAGAAAGAATTGTGACGAATTTCATTTCTATTGCAAAAAAATCAACTGGTATGAGTGACAAAACCGTTGTGATTTTAGAATCATCTAAGTCCCTTGAAAACTTACTATCTAAACTGAATTGTGAAGTTTTTTTCTCTCGCAAAGTTTCAAATAAAACAAATATTTGTGCATTTTTTTTAAAATAGTTTAGAAAATACTTGCGTTTTATTAAAAAAGGATTTAATTTATTCTGATTTGTTTCGAAATATATGTCTTTAAAAAGAAAAAAAGGATTATTTATGTCAGTTGAGCTGATTGTAGTAATCATAATTATTACCTCTATAGTTTCAATTGTTGCTGCCGGAGTCTTTTATCTACTAAGCACGCAAAAGAAAAGTAGAATCACAACAGAATACACTTCTATTAGTGAGGCTGTAACAAAATTCCAAATTGCAAATAGCACCCTTCCTGGGCTTTTGCCTGCGGCTGATCTTACCGGAGCTTTTAACAATACGGAGTTGGCTCAAAACGCTGGGGTTCTTACTACCGCCGTTAAAAGTATCGTTACAGAGCAAATTGGACAGTCTCTTGCTTGGAGAGAATTGTATTTAAATGATAAATCTGCAGTATCTGCAGAGATAAATCCGGATTTTGATGATACCCCTGCTCTGGTTGGATGTCAATCATACAAAACTCTTGTAGATAATAAAGTTATACCGATGGCAACCTTTGATAAGGCACTAGCATGGGTTCTTGTTTCTTCCAGCGCGCACAAGGGTATTGTTGCCAATGCAGCGAGAAAAAATACGTGGCCTGATACAAGATTAAGACTTGTACTAATAAGATACGGTAGCTTGACCGGTACAGGTTCGAGTGCATCTCAATGTTTGGACTTCGAAGGAACTACGCAAGAACTTGGTGCACTATCTCCAAATGATACCTATAGCTTATTCCAAAAATTTAACGCGACTGATCCTTCAGCTGGATACATGGCTATAGCTGAAAACTATGGAACACAAGCAGCGAGTCCTGCTCCTGTTCGATGCACAAATGTAGGTGTGGTGGCCGGGTCTGCTGGTGTCTTGGGATCTGCAGCTACTCTTGCTCAGCTTACTGCCTCGAGATTTAACTCAAGCGATGATGCTTCCGGATTAAATGGATGTATCGTTCACTTTGCAGTTGGTAAATAATAATCGAGATTGATTATACCCAAAAACCACTATCTTTAATTAGATAGTGGTTTTTGCTTTGTTGGCACGAAAAGTCTGCTTACCAAAAACCACATGATATACAGAACCATATTATGAATTCTTGTCACATGGAAAAATTCAACGACAACATCAATACTTAAAGAATTATAGAAATAAAGAAGAAGGAATATCGACAATCTCAATATCTTAACTTCCTTCCCTAAACATATTTTTATAATGTTATATTAATTGCCCATCACCCACCATCTCTATCAAAAGTTGCATCAATAGTGCACTTAAATCTTGAGTAAAAAATATCCCTAAAACACAAAGTCTTAGGGATATAATAGTCTTTTTAGTTAGATTTTATAAACTTCCTGTACTAGTACATTCCACCCATGCCACCCATTCCGCCGCCCATATTTGGCATAGCAGTTTCTTCTTTCTTCGGCTCGAAAACAATCGCTTCAGTAGTTAAAAACAGCCCTGCAATTGATCCGGCGTTTTGAATCGCACATCTAACAACCTTAGCAGGATCAATAACTCCAGCCTTGATCATATCAGCGTACTCACCACTTTGTGCATTAAAACCAAGCGTATGAGACGATTGTTCAAGTAATTTCTCAGCAATAACCGAACCTTCAAAACCTGCATTAGATGCAATTTTGCGAACCGGTGCTTGAAGCGCTCTTTTTACAATCTTAATCCCTGCGTTTTGGTCTTCGTTTTGCCCTTTTACACTATCAAGTTTCTTTGATGCATATAAAAGTGCAACGCCGCCTCCAGCAACAATTCCTTCTTCAAGAGCAGCTCTCGTCGCGTTTA